>NZ_JASJXO010000084.1:0-8455 GCF_035018625.1 Subtercola sp. RTI3
GGGCGGGGGTGGGGCATCCATCACTCCAGTGGGGCTTCTGGCCTCACTCGGCGCCGGCCTGTCGTACGCGGTGTACGCGCTCAGCAGCAAGGCGCTGCTCGAGCGCGGATGGAGCCCGACCGCGACGATGGGCGCCACGTTCGGGGCGGCGGCGGTGATCATGCTTCCGGTGCTGCTCGGCTCGAATCTCGCGTGGCTCGGCACGGCACGCGGCATTTCCACGGCGGTGTGGCTGGCCGTCATCACGACGGGGCTCGCGTACACGCTGTTCGCCCGGGGTCTCAGCCAGCTGCCCGCGTCGCGCGCGGCCACGCTGACCCTCGTCGAGCCGCTCACCGCGACGGTGCTGGGCGTACTGGTGCTGCACGAGCAGTTCACGGCGGCGATCGTGGCGGGGCTGGTGCTGTTGGTGATCGGGTTGGCCGTGCTGACTTCTGGATGGCCTCGCCCGCGCGGCACGGGGGCTCCCCCGCTCTCCCCACGGTAGCCGCGCTCGCCCCGGATGTGCGCTGCCCACGGGTGCGCGCTGCCCCGGGTGCGCCCTGCCCGCAGGTGCGTCAGGGGGCAGGTGGTGCGGGAGCGTTCGCGCGGGCGGCAGCCGCCGCGATGGCAGCGAGCAGGGGCGGCACGTCGAGGCGCGGCACGACCGCCTCGACGAGCGCGAGCGCGGAGTCGGCGGCACGGGCATCCTCGAGCGCCGCCCGCAGTTCGCCCACCGTCGAAGCGCGGGTGGTGAAGAGGTCGCGGGCGTCGCGGGCGAGGGCTGCGGGCAGGGCGGTCCAGTTCCAGGGCGCGATGTCGTTGTACCGCGCGGTCGGGCCGTGGATCGCACGCTCGACGGTGTACCCGTCGTTGTTCACGATCACCACGATGGGGGCGAGGCCGAGGCGCATCATGGTGCCGAGTTCGACCGCCGTCAGCTGGGCAGCCCCGTCGCCGATGAGCAGAATGGGGCGGCGTTCGGGCGCGGCGAGCGCGGCACCGATGAGGGCCGGCAGCGTGTAGCCGATGGATGCCCAGAGCGGCTGCCCCACGAACACCACCCCGTGTGGCAGCCGCTCGGCGCCCATTCCGTAAAACGAGGTGCCCTGATCGGCCAGCACCAGATCGCCCGGACGAAGCGCCGCCGCCACCTCGCTCCACAGCGCGGCCTGGCTGAGTGGGGTGCCGCTGGCCACGGTGGTCGACGCGACCTCTGCGCCGGCCACAGCAGACGCGGCCATCGCAGCCACCTCGTTCGCCGCGTTCGCAGCGTTCGCCGCGTTGGCCGCATTCGCAGCGAGCGAGCGCAGGATGCCCGACAGCACCCCCAGCGCATCGGGCAGGTCGACGGGGCCGAACTCGATGCCGGCCACCGACGCCCGGTGCGGGTCGAGCCTGATGACGCGGCTGTCGTCGAAGTGCTGGCTGAAGAACCCGCTGGTGAGGTCGGTGAACTGTACGCCCGCGAGGATGAGGGCATCGGCATCCTCGATTCCGTGGCGAACTGCCGGGGCGCTGGCCGAGCCCTCGTAGGCTCCGAGGTAGCCCGGCGCGCTCTCATCGACCACACGGCGACCCCAGAGCAGGGTTGCATGGGCGAGCGGCCGCCCGTCGGGCTGCGCCGTGGCGAGCAGCTCGTGCAGCTCGGCTTCAGCGCCCAGACGGTGCACGAGCAGGTCGGCCAGCACGGCGACCCGGCCCACGCCGGCCCGCCGTACGCCGACACCGGCACCAGCGCCCGCGCCCGCCTGAACGGTGCCGCCGACCCCCACGCACACCGCACCCGCGAGCAACACCCGGGCCGCCTCGGCGAACCCCGCGAGGGCCCCGGGCGACGTGAGATCGCGATGCGCCGGCAGGGGCGCGGCCGGCGGCTGGGCATCCACCTCGCCCACATCGGTGGCGAGCAGCAGGTACCCCGGCAGGTGCTGCTCGCGAATGGCCAGCAGCACACGGTCGATCTCGGCGGCGTAGTTCGTGGCCGTGAGCACGGCCTGCGCCACGGTGATCTCAGCGCTCATGCGGTAGAAGTGACGAAAGTCGCCGTCCCCGAGCGAGTGGTGCAGCGCTCGGCCCGCTGCCTGCGCCGCCTGCGAGGGAGCCCCGACGAGGTGCAGCACTCCCACATGCTCGGCATAGCTGCCGGCGACCGCGTTGACGGCGCTGAGCTCGCCGACGCCGAACGTGGTGCAGAGCGCTCCGATGCCGCGGAGGCGCGCGTACCCGTCGGCCGCGTAGCCCGCGCCGAGCTCGTTCGCGGTGCCCACCCATGACACCACGGAGTGCGCCTCGATGTGGTCGAGAAGGCCGAGGGTGAAGTCGCCCGGAACCCCGAAGACCCGGTCGACCCCCAGTTCTGCCAACCGGTCGAGCAGGTAGTCGGTGACGGTGTACCCGGCGGTTGGCGGATGCCCGGCCGACAGCTCAGCAGAAGCAGAAGTGGGGGCTGGTCGGCGCTCTGGCATGGCCCCATCGAATCACACCGTCACCTCGGCCGAATGCCAACCGAATGTTACGAACCGGTAAATTGCGGGCAACCGCAGGAGAAAAGTCTTGCGTCGAGTTTGTTCGTAAGGTTTACTAACAAACATGACAGCATCGGCGCTTCCCGGTTTCGCACCCGGCCGCACGCTTCGGCCCAGCGCGAAAGTTCTGCCAGAGCACGCCCGCAACCACAACCGTGCCCTCGTGCTGCAGACGCTGTACCGCACCGGCCGCCAGAGCCGCGCCGACATCGCCAGGGAGACCGGCCTCACGCGGGTCACCGTCTCAGACCTCGTGAACGACCTCATCGCCGAGAACCTCATCATCGAGATGGGCCCACGCGAAGATGCCCGACCCGGCAAACCGGCCACCATTCTCGACATCGACCGTACCGCCTTTCAGATCGTGGGCATCGACCTGTCGGAGCACGCGCTGTTCACGGGCGCGGTGCTCGACCTCGACGGCACCATTCTGAGCCGCGCCGAGGTGGCCCTCGCGGGAAGCACCGGCGAAGACGCGGTGGCGAAGGTCATCGCGCTCACCGACACCCTGATCAGCGCCACCACGGCACCGATTCTCGGCATCGGCATCGGCTCCCCCGGCGTGGTCGACCTCGGCGGCGTGGTGCTCAGCGCACCCAATCTCGGCTGGAAGAACCTCGACCTGCGGTCGCGGCTCGCCGAGCGGTTCGGGCACCCGATCGTGGTCGCGAACGACGCCAACGCTGCGGCCCTGGCCGAGCACAGTTTCGGCGGTGCCGACGGCGACCTCATGGTGGTCAAGGTGGGGCACGGCGTGGGCGCGGGCCTGCTGCTCGGCGGCTCGCCGCTGTTCGGCAGCCGGTTCGCGGCGGGCGAGATCGGGCACGTCGTCGTGGGCACTGACGGCGGCGCCCTGTGCGTCTGCGGCAAACGGGGCTGCCTCGAGACGTGGCTCTCGACGCCGAACCTCGAGCTGGCGATCGGGCTCGGCCGGGCATCCGGAACCCACACCGACCGTGTTCTCACCGAAGCCGGCCAGCGGCTCGGCATTGCCCTCGCCCCCATCGTTGGCGCCCTCAACCTGCCGGAGATCGTTCTGAGCGGGCCCACCGAACTTCTCGACGGAACGCTGATCGCGGCGACCGTCGAGACCCTCCGAAGCCGCACGATGGCCGAGTTCCACGGCGATCTCACGCTTCGGATGACCACGCTCGGGCAAGACATCGTCTTGCGCGGCGCGGCCGTCATGGTGCTCTCCGGCCAGCTCGGGGTGTCATGACACGGCACGACCCTGCACCATCAATGCCCTAGGAAAGGTAGCAACAACAATGAGGAAACTCTCTCTGGTAGCACTCGGTGCCGCCACCATGCTCGCCCTGGCGGGCTGCGCGTCGGGCGGGTCAGCCGCTTCGGGCAGCAGCACTCCGGAGGCCGGCAGTATTCGCGTCTGGCTGAACGGCACAGACACCCCCCAGGCCGCACGCGACTACCTGAAGACCACCTTCGAGAAGCAGAACCCCGGCTCCACGCTCACCGTCGAAGAGCAGTCGTGGACAGGCCTGGTCGACAAGCTCACCACCAGCCTCTCCGGCAGCGACAGCCCCGACGTGGTGGAGGTGGGCAACACGCAGGCCGCCGCCTTCACCTCGGCGGGCGCGTTCGAAGACCTCACCTCGAAGCTGCAGGAGCTCGGCGGGTCAGACCTGCTGCCCGGCTTCGTGGCGGCGGGCACGTACGACGGCAAGTTCTACGCGGCCCCCTACTACTCGGGCGCGCGACTGGTGTTCTACAAGAAAGACCTGCTGGCGGCATCCGGGCTCTCGGTACCCACCACGCTCGACCAGTACGTCTCGAACGGCGTCACCCTCGCAGCGGCGAACCCGGGTGTCTCCGGAATCTACTTTCCCGGTCAGGACTGGTACAACGCCCTGCCCTACATCTGGGAGAACGGTGGCGAGATCGCAACCGATGACAACGGCACCTGGAAGGCGGGATTCGAGTCGGCCGGCGCTATCGCTGGGCTGAAGCAGGTTCAGCAGGTCATGGAGAAGGCCTCGGTTGCCCCGAAAGACGGCAACGAGACCGACCCGCAGGTGCCGTTCTGTGCTGGCACCGTGGCGCAGGTCTCGGCGCCCAGCTGGGTGAAGGGCTCCATTCTGGCCGCGGCCGACGCGAAAGCACCTGGCTGCCCCGACCAGACGGCGAACCTCGGCGTCTACGCGCTGCCGGGCAAGAACGGTGGTGCCGCGCAGGTCTTCGCCGGTGGATCGAACATTGCCATCGCGGCCAAGTCGGCCCACCCCGACCTCGCGTACAGCGCCCTGAAGATCATGCTGGGCACCGACTACCAGACCATTCTCGGCAAGACCGGCCTGGTTCCGGCCCTCAAGTCGCTCTCGTCGACGCTCGGCACCGACGACGTGGCGAAGGCTACAGCCGAAGCCGCTGCGAACGCGAAGCTCACCCCGGCCTCACCGAAATGGGCCGACGTCGAAGCGGCCGGCATCCTGCAGGACTTCTTCGTGAAGATCGGCCAGGGCGGCGACGTCACAGCGCTGGCGACCGACGTCGACAGCAAGATCAACGCCATTCTGAACGGCTGAGCCCCGTGAAATGGATGTTCGGGGCCGGTCGTACCCGGCCCCGAACATCCACCCGAGTGCCTCGCCCTAGGAAGGTGAAGACACGTTCGTAAATCTTATGTGGAAGCGGTTCATGACTACTCTTCTCGGCTCCGTCAGTTCCCGGCTGCGGCGACCCGTGGGTCGCAAGGGCCTGGCCCCCGCACTGCTCCTCGTGCCGGCCACCCTCATTCTCATCGCCATCATCGGCTGGCCGCTGCTGCAGCTCGTCATCGTGTCGTTCCAGCAGTTCGGCCGCGCCCAGGTCTTCGGGCAGGCAGCGCCGTTCGTGGGCTTCGACAACTACACCCGTGTTCTCGGCGACCCGCAGTTCTGGCAGGTTCTCGCCCGCAGTTTTCTGTTCTGCATCGTGAACGTCGTGGTGACCATGAGCCTCGGCACGCTGGTCGCGCTCCTCATGACGCGCCTCAATAAATTCTTTCGCACCCTCGTCTCAGTGGGGTTGCTGCTGGCCTGGGCCATGCCGGCGCTCACCGCCGTCATCATCTGGGGCTGGCTGTTCGACACCCAGTTCGGTGTTGTGAACTACCTGCTCAGCCAGGTCACCGGCATCGACTTCACCGGCCACTCGTGGCTCATCGACCCCATCAGCTTCTTCGCCGTGGCCGGCGTGATCATCACGTGGCAGTCGGTTCCGTTCGTCGCGTTCACCATCTACGCCGGGCTGACGCAGGTTCCCGACGAGGTGATGGAGGCCGCCCAGCTCGACGGCGCCGGCGCAGTGCAGCGCTTTCGCCTCATCGTGTTCCCGTACCTCAAGTCGATCTTTCTCGTCGTCACGATTCTGCAGGTCATCTGGGACCTACGGGTCTTCACGCAGATCTTTGCTCTGCAGGGCATCGGCGGCATTCGTGAACAGACCTCCACGCTCGGCGTGTACATCTACCAGACCTCGCTCGGCACCGGTGACTACGGGGCAGGCGGCGCCATCGCCGTGATCATGGTCATCATCATGCTGGCCATCTCGATCTTCTACGTTCGCCAGACCATCAAGGAGGAGGCCCTGTGAGCACCGTGACCAAGAACGCCGATCTGGCGGTGCTCGACTCGGCCGTGGCAGCCATGATCGTGCCGCCGTCGCCCCGCCGGGCATCCGGTCGCCCGCCGCGTCGCCCCGTCTCGGGCCATCGCGTCAAACGCCGCGCCGCCAGCGTGGTCTTCAGCGTCATCGCGGTCATCATCTTTCTCTGCTCGGTGTTTCCGGTGTATTGGATGATCAATACCTCCCTGCAGCCGAACAATGAGATTCGCGGGCCCATCCCCAACTTCTTCCCCAAAGACTTCACGCTCGGCAACTATTCGACCGTGCTGTTCGAGCCGTCACGGTCGCCGTTTCTGCCGGCGCTGGCCAACTCGCTGGCCGTCACCCTGCTCACCGTGGTCATTGCGCTGGTGTTCGCGTTTCTGGCCTCGCTCGCCGTCACCCGGTTTCGATTCAAGGGGCGCAAGGCGTTCATCCTGTCGATCCTGATCATTCAGATGATTCCCGCCGAGGCCATGATCGTGTCGACCTACCGCGTGCTCGACAGCTGGTCGCTGCTGAACACCATCGGCGGCCTGACGCTCGTGTACGTGGCCACCGTGCTGCCGTTCACCATCTGGACTTTGCGCGGCTTCGTGAACGGGGTGCCGATCGAGCTCGAGGAGGCCGCCATGATCGACGGGCTCTCGCGCACGGGCGCGTTCTGGAAGATCACCTTTCCCCTGCTCGCGCCGGGGCTGGTGGCGACGGGCGTGTTCGGCTTCATCCAGGCCTGGAACGAGTTCGTGCTCGCCCTTGTCGTCATGTCGCGGCCCGCGTCGCAGACGCTGCCCGTGTGGCTGCGCACATTCCAGCAGGCTAACACCACCACCGACTGGGCCGCCATCATGGCCGGGTCGACGCTGATGGCCATCCCCGTGGTCGTGTTCTTCCTCATTGTGCAGGGTCGGATGACGAGCGGGCTGATGAGCGGGGCGGTGAAGGGATGACCGGCGGGGGCATGGCGGGCAGCCGGGTGTCGGCTGACGCGTGTTCTGACGAGGCTCTGCGCCGCCAGGTTCTGGCCACGCTGATGCCCGGGTTCGCGGGCACGGTGCTGCCCGAGTGGCTGCGCCGCAGGTTGGCCGAGGGCCTCGGCGGAGTGTGCGTGTTCGGGCCGAACATCCGGTCACTCACGCAGCTGAGGGAGCTCACCGATGCCATTCGCGAGGCGAACCCGCACGCGCTGATCTCGATCGATGAAGAGGGCGGCGACGTCACGCGGCTGTTCTACGACGTGGGTTCGCCCTACGTCGGCCACGCGGTGCTGGGCCGGCTCGACTCGCTCGAGGCGACCACGGCGACGGCTCGAGCGGTCGGCCGTGCGCTTCACGATGCTGGCGTGAACCTCGACTTTGCTCCCGACGCAGACATCAACTCGAACCCCGACAATCCGGTGATCGGTGTGCGGAGCTTTGGCGCCGACACCGCACTGGTTGCGCGCCACACCGCGGCGTGGGTGCGCGGGCTGCAGGCGACCGGTGTCGCGGCCAGCGCGAAACACTTTCCCGGGCACGGCGACACGGCAACCGACTCGCATCGTGCGCTGCCTGTGGTCACGGCCTCGGCCGTCGAGTTGGCCGCGCGCGAACTCGAACCATTCCGCGCGGCGATCGCCGCCGGGGTGCGCACTATCATGACGTCGCATATTCTCCTTCCGGCATATGACTCGGTGAACCCCGCGACACTCTCGCCGGCCATCCTGCAGGGGCTGCTGCGCGGGCATCTCGGGTTCACCGGGCTGATCGTGAGCGACGCCCTCGACATGGCGGGCGCGAGCGCACTCAGCGGCATACCCGAGGCCGCCGTCGGCGCTATTGCCGCCGGCTGCGACCTGCTCTGCGTCGGCACCGAGAACACGGATGCCCAGCTCACGGCCATCGGAACGGCGGTTCTGGCAGCTGTCGCAGCGGGCCGCATGCCCGCCTCCCGCCTCGCCTCAGCCGCCGCCGCGGTGCGCGCGCTCGGGGCCGACCTCGCGGGTGAGTCCGCCTCCGTGCCGGCACTGGCATCGGCATCGGCATCGGCATCGGCATCGGCATCGGCATCGGCATCGGCATCGGCATCGGCACATACTCCTACAGCGAACGATGTCGTCTCGACGTTCGATGTCTCCCCCGCAGCCACGGCGTGGCTGGCCGGCGGCCCGGTCGACTACCTCATTCGTTTCGAGACGACGCCCAACGAGGCCGTCGGCGACGCACCGTGGTGGCCGTGGCCCACGGCCGTCGCAGCGACGACAGCGACGGTGCTCGTCGTCGGTGACGTCGAGTCGGGGCGGGCGGCCGTTGACGTCATCGGCGCGGGCACGGGTACGGGTAGGGGTCTGTCTCTTATACACATCT
>NZ_JASJXO010000085.1:0-7759 GCF_035018625.1 Subtercola sp. RTI3
CCGCACCACGCACCACCCTCGCACCACAGCTGAAGGGCCCCGACGAAAACCGTCGGGGCCCTTTCGCTGTGCATCCACGGGCCCCGGCGGATCGGCTATGATTACTGAGGCAACAACCTAGGAGCTGTCGCATAGTTCGGCCTAGTGCACCACCCTGCTAAGGTGGAGAGGGGTTTATACTCCTCCGTGGGTTCAAATCCCACCGGCTCCGCAAGAAAAAATCCTCGTCAGACCGTCGTTTCACGAACGGCGCTCGCGTTGCGCAAGCGAGTGGTCTGACTCGCCCACGCGCATGCGCGTCGCGGTTGACGTGAGGGCCCTCCGGGTCGTAAGCGGTCGTCTGAGCAACTCCACTTTCGCCCGGGGGCCCTCACACCATTTCACCGACTGCAGCGAGGCGTCACACGGCCTCATCCACTGTCGCTGAGCGGCACACCGAGGTGCGCTACTTCGGGGTGTCGCCTGATCGTGGTCGATCAGTGCCGCCAGCACTGTGTCGGCGTCGGCGAACCATCAGCAGGGTCACGCCTGCGCCGATGAGCACGACCATGAGTGAGACCCAGCCGGTGACTTCGAGGCCGGTGTTGGCCAGTGCGCCTGAGTTCGGCCCGGATGCCGTCGTCGTTGCCGCCGATGTGGGGGCCGCCGACGCGGGAGGGGCTGAGCTCGACGGGGTGGCTGTCGAAGTCGGCTGCGAACCTACCGCGACGGGAACGATCGACGAGACCGAACCGTCGGCCGCCAGCAGCACGGCGCGCTGTTGCGGGTTTGCGAAGTCGAACAGGCCGGTGAGCTTACCGGCGCGGTCGTCGAACGAGGAGTCGCCGATGCGCCCGGTCGACCAGTTGTCTTCGATGAATTTCGTGACACTGGTCTGCTCGGTGGCCGTGCTGTCGATGGCATTCTGCTTGGAGTAGGGCGAGATGACAACGAGCGGCAGGCGCTGGCTCGGGCCGCAGCGGTCTTGGTAGCCGCCGGCAACGGGGGCAGTCGAAGTCGTGCAGGTCGCTTTGTCGGTGCTCGAGTCGGTTGAACCGTTCAGGATGGTCGGTGCAACGTGGTCGTACCACCCGTCAGAGTCGTCGTAGGTGACGACGATCGCCGTGCTTGACCACTCGGGCGAGCTCTGGATGGCGTTGATCTGGTTGACGAGGAACTTCTGTTCGTCGATCGGGTCGGAGTAGGAAGCGTGCCCGTCCTGTGCCTCGGGGGCCTTCAGAAACGACACGGCCGGGAGGTTGTTCTGGCTGAGCGCAGTGCTGAAGTTCGAGAGGTCGTAGTTGTGGTTGGCCTGGTCAGTGTGCCCGATCATCGCGTCTGACGTAGGAGCGAGGTGATGCGGGTTCGAGGTCGAGGCGTAGTACTCGAACGGAGAGTGGTGCGGTGAGTAGTCGCGTACAGCTGTACCGCCGACGTTGGTCGTCGTCGCTGAGCAGGTCGCATAGGTGCCGCTGGTTCCGCTCCACGCGGTGGTGGGGGCGAAGCCGCCTTGAAACCATCCCCAGGTCACGTTCTTGGTGTTCAGAAGGTCGCCGATGTTCGTGCCCTGCATCGCCACGGTGGCAGAGGTCGAAGTGTGGTTGTTGTCTGAGCAGTCGTCGTACGCCGGGTCGGGATCGCCGATGACGGTACCCACGCCGTTCGCGTCTGGGGAGATGACCGCGGTACTGCTGGTCAGAGTCGCACCGGTGACCGAATTCTTGGCCACAGCGCCGTGCGTCTGGCCCGAGACCAGGTTGAGGGCGCCTGGGGTTGAGGGGCCGAACGTGGTGTCCCAGTAGTTGTCGCTCATCGAGTAGTTCTGGGCGTAGTTCCACAGGGCGGTTGTCGTGTTGCCGTCGTAGTAGTCCATCGCGAGCCCGGGGCTGGTGGTCTGGCCCGTGCAGGTGTCGGTCGACGTCTTCTGCACGAACATGTTCATCGCACCGTTGTTCTCGGCCGCTTGCTCAGCGCTGTAACCGTGGTTCTGGTCGCAGGTGATGGCCTGGGCCGGGCTGAGCCGGCTCGGGTCATACAGATTGGGATTGCCGGTCAGCGTGTTCGACGACACCAGGTTGTTCGGCGTGGGGGTGCCGGCCGCAGCTGTGAAGCTGGTTCCATCGGTGTTCGCCGCCTTCGGATAGGTGCCGAAGTAGTGATCGAACGAGATGTTCTCGTCGAAGATCACCACAACGTGTTTGATCGGCGTGGTGGTGTCTGACGACGCATCGCCCGTGTTGGCGACAGCGGGAGAGGCCAGCAGGGCCGCTCCCAGCATGCCGGCTAACGCGAGCGTGGGTACTGCAACCCTGACCGCCCGGTTCTGTGTGAGACGAAACATGGGTGGGACCTCTTTCGTTTGATTTGCGCGGAACGTGAGAAGCGAAATGAACAAAGCAGGGTCAGGCCAACAGTGCGCGACCGAAATAGTCGGTCGCGCCGGTGACGCCGGGTAGCGCGAAGAAGTATCCGCCGCCGAAGGGGGAGATGTAGTCGACCAGCGGTTCGTCGGCCAGCCGCTTCTGCACGGCCACGAATTGACGGTCGAGGTCTTGGTTGAAGCACGAGAAGATCAACCCCATGTTGAGGTTGCCGTTCGAATCGAGCCCCGAGTTGTAGTTGTACGGCCTTCGCAGCATCTGCTGGTTCGCGGCAGCGGCGGTGCGGGGGTTCGCCAGCCGGATGTGCGCATCCAGCTGGATGACGTCGCCGGTGGGATCGAGATCGTACGCCGGCACATCGAACTCAGCAGTACCCGTGAGGGGCGCGCCTGTCGCGCGACGCCGGCCGATCATGTTCTCTTGCTCGTGCAACGACACTCTGTCCCAGAACTCGACGAGCATGCGGATCAGGCGCACCACGTGGTAGCTGCCACCCGTCACCCAGGCTGGCTCGTCGCCGACACCGCCCTGGGTCCACACCAGGCCTGCCATGCTCGGTGTGTCGCCCACGGGTGGGTTCGCCGTGCCGTCTTTGAACCCCAGCAGGTTTCGCGGTGTGCCGGTCGGGCGGGAGGGTGAGGTGAATCCGTCGCTTCGCCACCGCACTTGCATGCTGCCGCGGGTCTCTTTCATGAGATCGCGCAACGCATGAATGAGAGTGTCTTCGTTGTCGGCGCAGAGATGCAGCAGCAGGTCGCCGTCACAGACAGCGCGATCGAGCGCGTCATTGGCGAAGTCGTCCATCACACGGAGGCGGGCCGGTTTGAGACCCGCGAGGCCGAAACGGTCGTCGAAGAGCGATGATCCGACAGAGAGAGTGATCGTCAGGTTCTCGGCGGGAACATCCGGCCCCAACACGCCCGAGTCCGTCGGCGGTGCGGTGAGCCCGGGGTCGACGGGGGTGCCACCCGCGGTGAGAAAACGGGTGCGGTCTGTGAGTACCGTGAAGAGGGACTGCAACTCCGAGCGCGTCGTCGCGGTGACATCGAAGGCGACGAAGCTCGCGTGCTTCTGGGGCGGGGTCAGGATGCCCTGCTGATGTTCCCCCTCGAAGGGGTACGTGGGGGCATCCTGATTCGGCGAAGAACCGGTGTCGGCGAGGGCGGTCGATGTTCCGAGCCCCGCGCCCACCGTCAACGGAACGGCCAGGCCTGCCCCGACAAGGCCGTGCAGAAAGCCTCTACGGCCCACGTGCGCCGAACCGTCAGTGTGTTTCATGATTCCCTTCGGATGTCGCAGATGGCAGCGACGGGGGCGAGGAGTTCGACGGCATTGCCGATGGCGGAGTTGATGCGTTCCCGCTCGGTCTGCGAGAGAGCGCTGAGAGGCGTCCAGGTGCCGTCAGCATGCCGATAAGAAGTGACAAGGGTTTCGGCGGCGCTGAGTGCCGCATCGGTGTCGGCCAGGGCGGCTGGCGGGTACCGTGTGGCAAGCAACGGCCGAAGCGGAGCCAGTGCGGCGTTCGTTCCCGTGAGATTGGCGGAGACGGTGGCCAGTTCGGTGCCGCTGTGCGCGTCGGTGCGCCCTGACAGCTCGAACTGCAGAGCGTTCTCGAGAATCTCATGCGCCCGCAGCCCGACATCGAGTGGGTCGATGCGTGCCGACGCGAACGCTGTTTGCAGATCGCTGACGTAGGCGACGAGCTGGCCGGCGGGCCCTGTGATGTCGGTGGCGGCTGCAGTGGAGTAGAGCAGTGCTTCGATGCGGTGAAACCCCGTGAGGCCAGGGTCGGTAAGAGCCGTCGAGCCCGACGCCGGCATTCCATTGATGGCGCTATCGAGGTCGCCGAACGCGCCGTACGCGGCACCGAGCTGCTCGTACGCCAGATGCGCGGTGAGCCAGTCGCTCCGGGCTGCGGTCAGGTTTCGGGCGACGATGTCTGACTGCAGAAGCTGCGTGTCGACGAGCAGCGCAGGCAGTTGGGCGGTTATCCAGGCGCCGTACTGCTTGGCGATCGGAATCATGTCGTTACGGGTCACCGGCACGATGCCGGGGGTGGCATTGGCGAAGAGCGTTCGCCCTTCGGGGTCTGGGCCCAGCGAGAAGACCGGGCCGAGCACCGGATCTGCGTCGGCCGGGAGGCAGACGAACTGGTATTCGCCGGCATTCAACACGAGGTTGACGTCGACGCTGGCGGTTGTGCCGAGACCTTCCACATCTAGATACGTCGCTCGTGAAACCGGATCCTGAAGGTACGTTTCTACGCCCGCGACGGTGGTGTTCTGCAGGGTGAACGACTGCTGGCCGGCATCATGCCCGCTCCAGCCGCTGCCGCAGGTATCGGTCGACACCGAAACAGTCGGGCCTGCCGCAGCGACCCCTTTGGTCGGGCCAGGCGCAGCGACGAAAGCCACGACGACGATGGCGCCGACGATCAGCACCAGGACGGCGGCCGAGATCAGTCGGAGCGAACGCCGCCGTGCGAGCGAACTCGCCACGGCGGCATCGCCCGACTCCCCTTGATCTGTCTGCCCTGCCACCAAAACACGCCCCGAACTGGCTCTGCGAAGTGAGCCCGCGATGCCGGGTACTCCGCACCGATGCTAGAGCGCAGCCAGTTCGACAAGTAGTTAGTGCCTCTTAACTTCATTGCCCGTTCATATGGGCGTCGACAGGGCGTCAGATGTGAGCGGCGAGTCTCTGAGAACTCACAGATTCCCGGAGTTGGTTGCAGCTCGGCGGCGGCGGTTCAGAATGACCACGAGCGCACCGAGCAGCGCCAGCAACAGCCCCGCCAGAGTGGCTACACCTGACAGTTCGAGACCGGTGTTCGCGAGGGCAGTCGTGCCGTCTGCGCCGCCGATCGGAATCGTCGCTGCTGAGTCGGTGGCGCTCGGGCGTGGTGTTGTCGCACCAGGCGCGCCTTCGATGCCGAAGTCGAAGGCGACCGGCTCGGATTCACGCGTTCCCAGTGCCTGCACAACCGATGCTTCGTAGGCCCCGGCTGCCAGCGCCTGTGGCAGAACGATCGACCACTTTCCGGCCGTGTCGACGACCGTGCTGCCGCCGATACTCCCCGACATGCGTACCTCGGCACCAGGGTGACCTGCGCCTGAGAATGTCGTCAGCCGGGTGGTTGCCGGAAGCGAGCCCTGCGGGGCGTCGGTGACGGTGAGGCCCGTGAGGTCGGCGCGAGCCGTCAGCCACTGGGTCTGATCAATGACGTGATCGACGATGCGAGTCTCGCCGATGCAGCCGTTCCAGCCGGCCCCGGGGTTGTTGTTGTCCATTCCCGCGCCCATCAGCCACGGGGCATCCGGCACGAAGCTCTGGCCGACGGTGTCGGTCGCATTTCGGAGCACGGGCGCACCATTCACGTACATGGTGGTGGTTCGAGCAGTGGGATCGTTGACGATAGCGACGTGCATCCAGGTGTCGAGTTGAATCTCGCCTGACCAGTTGACCCTGTCGCCGAGGCCGGGCTCGTTGGGGATAACGCTCCACTGAAACTCTTTGAGGTTCGACAGGCCGAGCACGACGGGCCCGCCATTGCCCCAGCGGTCGTAGGGCACGCCGGGCATTTCATTGCGGTTGCCCGCGCGGATCAGCGCCATCATCCATTGGTTGGTGCTCGAGGTCCATGACGCGTCGATCTTCAGGAATGACTCGATCGTGTACCCGTTGTCGAATGACGCGTTGTTGACCGGGGCGCCGCTCGCCGACGTGAGGTAGCTGTACCGGGAGTTGTTCCGATCGGCATTTGCGAAACACACGCTCGAATCGTCTGACGAGAGGTAGGCGTGGTCTGAACCAATGGTGACATCGCCCACCTCGGCGTTCGTCGCTCCGGATGCGGCAATGCTCGCGCGGGTGAGGTCATTGCCGGCCGCGACATCGGTAACGGTTTGGCCCTCTTTCACTACGCCTGAGGTGCCCGTGAAACGCCAGTGCGCGAGCGTGCCTGCAACGTCGACGTAGTCGTTGGTGTTGCCCGGCGCTTGTGTCGAAACCGGATCGGGCCCGACGAAACCGGCCAGCACGATGTCACGTGCCTTCTGCGACAGCGACGGGTGAGTGGGCGCGCCAACGGTGAAAGCTGGATTGAAGGTGGAGAAGCGTGCCGCGAAATCCATCGGCACCGTGAACTGCTGGTTCACGCCTTCGAGCAACGGCTGGTCGTAGCTCGTGAGTGTGTCTTGCGGCTTCCAGATGACCCAGGGAGATGCCGTCTGAACGGTGATGGCTTTGTTGCTCAGGTCGAATTCGAAGAGGCCGAGGTAGCCATCGCCGCCTTCATAGGCCATTTGGTAGTCGATGACGATCTGAGTCACGGAGTGGCCGAAATCGTTCGTCTTCGTGAGATGGGATTCTCCGTGGAAGTGCCCGTTGACGGTCAGAAAGATCTGGTCATTGGTCTTGATCAGCTTGTCCCACAGCTCGAGACCGTACTGGGTCTCCTTCGGCGAGATGGCGTCAGAATCGATGTCGATGACCTGGTGGGTGGTCAGGATGACCGGCACGGTGGGGTTCGCTTTGATCACCGAATCGGCCCATGCGATCGTCGCGTCTGACACACGCCAGCTCAAGGCAAGCACCATGTACTTCTGGCCCTCTGCCTCGAAGACGTGGTATTGGCTCATACCAGTCGGGTCGGCACCTTTGTAGGTGGAGACGTTCTTTGCGCGGCCAGGCCCGAACCACTTCAGAAAGGGCTCTTGGCTCAGGTCGTACGACGTGTCGTCGAGATCATCGTTCGAATCGCGTACGTCATGGTTGCCCGGCGCCGTGGAATACGGCAGAGCGGCATCGTCGAGAGTTTTGACTGCGTCGTCAGCAGCAACCCACTCATTCTCTTTCCACGATTGGTCGACAATGTCGCCGAGACCCGCCACGAACGGAATGTTGAGGGCATCGCGGTTGTGAGCGAGCCATTCCGTCTGGGCCTGGAAGGGGTCTTTTCCGTATCGGGGTTGAAACTGGTCTGCGGAGTACCGAGAGTAGAACTGGGTGTCGGGCAGTACGGCGAGGGTGAATCGCGAACCGAGGTCGGCTGTTGGTGCGGCCTCTGCCGCGGGAGCGGCCGCCAGTAGTGACAGGCTGACCGTTGCTACGGCGAGTGCAGCACTCGCGCGAATGAATCGCTTTCGAAAAAGCGGATGAAGGGCTGTGGAGGGCACGGTTTTCCTTGCGGGTTGTGTCGACTATCAGGTAACTCTCAATCAAGAGCAGTAGAACCTTGACAGCCCAACAAAACCGCAGGGTTTCACTCGAGTGAACAGGGCGCGACGTCGATGTCAGGCATTCGATCCGATGCGATCACATGAATCACGCTGAGAGTACTCACAGGGTGACGCAGGCCGAACAAATGAAGAGGTGGGGCCTGTCTCTTATACACATCT
>NZ_JASJXO010000086.1:0-7630 GCF_035018625.1 Subtercola sp. RTI3
CCACGGAATCGTCGTCATCGGAAGCATCAGACCGAACGTGTCGTCCGAGAACCGGTTAACAGATATCGGGTTCGTTGACCAAATCTGTCGCCAGTGCTTCGGCGGGAACCCGGTGAACGCAAGGAGGTCAGCGCGTGCGTCGTGGAGCATGCCAGCGACTTTCGGATGAGACTTCGACAGCATCGTGGCAACTTCATCGAACTGGGCGTCGACGTGGTCTTCGTCGGGTTGCGCGAACGCGGTCCGGATAATCGATGCGACCATCTCCTGCGACGCCCGCGGCACAACAGCGAGCACGTTACGCATGAAATGCACCCGACAGCGCTGCCATGCTGCGCCCTGGAACACGACCCCGATGGCCTTCTTCAACCCGGAGTGCGCGTCAGAGATCACCAGCCGCACCCCACCGAGCCCGCGCGCCTTCAACGTGCGCAGGAACTCGGTCCAGAACGCCTCGTTTTCGCTGTCCCCGACGTCGAAGCCAAGGACCTCACGGCGACCGTCAGCTGCGACACCAAACGCGACAACGAAAGCCTGCGACACGACGCGGTGATTGACGCGGGCTTTGCAGTACGTAGCATCCAGGAACACGTACGGGTACTCCAAAGCGCCGAGGTCACGGTTCCGGAACTGGCCGATCTCCTGATCAAGATCAGCGCAGATACGGGACACTTCGGACTTTGATATGCCAGTGTCAGCGCCGAGCGCTTTGACGAGGTTATCGACCTTCCGGGTCGATACGCCGTGCAGGTACCCCTCCATCACGACCGCGTACAACGCCTGGTCCACCCGCCGGCGGCGCTCGAGCAGCGCGGGGAAGAACGACCCCTGCCGCAGCTTCGGGATCGACAAGCTGAGATCCCCCGCGGTCGTACTCAGAGTGCGTGAGCGGGTGCCGTTTCTTTGCGCCGTGCGGGTGTCGGCACGTTCGAAGGGTGCGGCGCCGATGAACGCGATCGCTTCCGCGTCGATGAGCTGCTGATAAAGCGTCTCGGTCGCCGTCCGGATCCGGTCGGGCACGTCGGTGAGTTTGAGTTGAGCGAGGAGTTCGAGCAGGGCAGACTGGTGCAGAGCCATCGTGTGTTTGTGTCCTTCTGTGAGTAGCTTTGATCGGTTCTCACTGACCATCACACGATGGCTCATCACGTCGACGAAGCGACACTCAAGCCCGAGAAACTACACAGAGATGATGGATATGGCTCCTGTGCCGGTGTGACTCGCTGTTACACCGACACCCGTGAGGGTTGTCTTTAAGTGGATCTGTCCACCGACACCGGAGTTGTTGCGGGTCGGGCAGAACATGACTTGATAGGAGCCTGACCGGGAAGTCGTCTCACCTTTGTGCTGTCTGCCCACCCGACCCGCAGTGACGTTTCACGACATAACTGAGGAAGGGAATCCGTCTATGACAAGCATGCCAGCCACCGCAGCAAGAGCCAATCCACCCGCACCGCCGGGTGCGCTTTTTGCCGGCATCGACACGCACAAGAATACCCATCACGTCGCGATCATCGATCACGTCGGGCGATCCGTTCAGGATCGCGAGTTCCCGACGACGAGCCGCGGCTATCAGCAGATAATGGAATTCCTGAACTCGCACGGCGCGATCGAACGTGTCGGTATCGAGGGCACCGGATCCTACGGTGCCGGCATCGCCCGAGTCCTCAGCGTCGGTAGCTTCACCGTCGTCGAGGTGGCACGGCAAAACCGGCAGGCCCGACGTTTGAAAGGGAAATCAGACCCGCTCGACGCCCACCAGGCGGCCGTGAGTGTTCTAGCCGGTACTGATGCTGCCACCCCGAAGAGCGGCGACGGAGAAGTGGAATCGCTACGGATCCTGATGAGCGAACGACACTCAGCCGGCAAAGCCCGTTCCCAGACGATGAACCAGATCCATTCACTACTCATCACGGCGCCCGAGGCGGTTCGCAGCGATTATCGCGCCCTCACGAGCCTCAAACTCGTCCCAATACTCGCCCGCACCCGCCCTCGAAGCGGCATCGACCCCGAGAACATCGCCCGTCAGACACTCAAAAGGCTCGCAGCTCGCCACGTCGCACTCGCAGCAGAAATTGCCATCATCGACCAGCAGCTCGATGCTCTGGTCCGGGACGTCAATCCAACTCTCCTCAGCGTCGGCGGCGTCGGGGTCGTCACAGCAGCGACGCTCCTCATCGTGGCAGGCGACAATCCGGAACGCTTGACGACTAAAGCAGCATTCGCGGCCATGGCCGGCGTCGCTCCTATACCGGCCTCGTCCGGTCAGCGAGTGCGGCGCCGGCTTTCGCGTGGCGGGAACCGGAACGCGAACAGCGCCCTTCATCGAATCGTCTTACTCCGCATGCGCCACCGTGAACCACGCACAATGGCGTACTTCGAACGACGTCGCGCCCAGGGACTCACTGATCGGGACATCAGACGCTGCCTGAAACGACACATCGCGAACGAGATCTTCGCCGTGCTCACAAGCCCCAGCCCCGAAACATCTATCGGCCAGGAGCTGCGCACCAGACGCCAACAGACCGGCACTCCGATCACGATCCTCGCCGCATCACTCGGCGTCCCCTACCAACGCCTCCGACGACTCGAGATCGGAACCCGAGCCGACCCACAACTAGAACAACTCGTCACCGCAGCGCTGGACCAAATCGCGACCCCAGAAACCGCTTGACAACAATAGGAGCATCCACACTCAGGGACGCAACCCGAGGCCTACAAGCGACGCAACGTCATCGAACGCTGTTTCAACACCTTCAAAGACTGGCGCGGCATCGCCACACGCTACGACAAACTCGCCCTCACGTACCGCGGCGGAGTCGTCCTCCGAGCCATCACCATCTGGCTCAAGCTGTTAGGAGACACGCCCTAGTGCCGGTGCGATGAGCGCGATCACCGCGCCGGAGGCGGCCTGTGCGATGAACAGCATGGTGGGGCTGATGCTGAGAGCAAGACCGGCCATTGCGAGTCCGTGGATCACAACCGCGATTTGGAACACTCGCCGAGACCCGAACTTCGCACCGATCTTCGCACCCAGCAGAATGAACGCCGCCATCGCGAATGTGCCGGCCGTGATGGCCGTGCCCACACTGGTCGCAGGGGTGTCCAGGTCCGTGGTGATGCCCTGCATCGACACGGTAAGCGCGTTTACCGTGAACGACGCCTGAATCTGGGTTAGCACAACCACGATCAGAGGCAGCTATGACGCTGCCGCGACTTTCGCCGCGGTGCTGGAAGACACGGAAGAATTACTCATGGGGTGCCTTTTCGTCGCCCCCGGGCAGGGCCAACACCCTTATAATAGCGGCTCACAAACCAGCGCCACAGCCGCAATTTGTTGATCGGCCGATCACAACAAATCAGGTCCAAGAATTTCATCTCTGGGCTGTCCGCTTGGCGCCAACAGATCGGTCGCGATAACGTGCGAATGACACCCCGGAGGCACCTCGAGAATCGACTCACACCGATCGAGATCATCGGCGCAGCAGCACCCTTCGCGATCATGCTGGCCGGCTCCGCGAAGACCCCGGCCCAGAATTTCGCGCCTTTGGTCTGTTGCACCCAGATTCCGAGGACATGCTTGATGCCCTCCCCGGACATCACCCTCGAGGAGGGAACACTGTTTTCAGGCAGGCCGGGGATCCGGGAACAGAAAGTCTACGTCGATGGGTGAGACTCGAGGATGACGTCGCGGTAGACACCAGCCACCTTTGACAGGTACGACTCGATGGCGTTGCGTTCGGAGGCAGAGAAGTCGTCGAGCACGCCATCGACACCCAGGATGAGCGGCCGGAGCGCGGCGAACGTCGCCGAGACTGAGGCGACGGCCGGCACGACCCGAACACTACGGCGGTCGCTCGGGTGCGCCTCGCGGTCGGCGTGCCCGACCTTCTCGAGCCGGTCGATCACGAGGGTGGTAGCCGCGGTGCTGATGCCTAGGCCGTGAGCCAGTTCGGTGGGGCTCATCGGGCCGTGTTCGATCAGTAGCTCCATGGCCTCGAGGTCGGTGCCGTTCACCTTGAGATGGGCCTGCAGAACACGCTCAAATTCACCCATCAGCGAGAGAATCTGCCGAAAGAGGATGCTGGCTTGACGCATCGCCGGAGCCCCGTCACCGAACAGTGACGGCTCTTCGGGCACGGGATTCGACATGAGAATATCCTAGTCTCTGATATGATTAGGTAGCTTGATAATCAGGAAACCAAAAGACTGGGTTGGGTCATGAATAAAGTCACTAAGTTCGTGAGCGGCAGGTTCACCGCCTGGATCGTTCTGGGCCTCGCCGTCATCGCTGCGGCCATCCTGTTCGCCAGCGCACCGGCGAGCACGGGCGCGGTTGCTCCGACGGCTGGTCTGCCTTCCAGCACGCAGTCGTCCCAGGTCTCCGAACTGCAGAAGTCGCTCCCTAACTCCGACGCCGGATTCGCGCTGATCGTGTTCGACAGAAGCGGGTCGCCTCTCACCGAGGCAGACAAAACGGCGATCGTCGGTCGCTCCGCCGCCCTTGCCCCTGAATCGCTTAGTGGCCAGTTGCCCCCGGCCCAGTACTCCAAAGACGGAACCGCGGCGCTCCTCCCACTGCCGCTTGCGGCCGCCGCAGATAGCACGGCGCAGGGCGAGCGCGTCGCGAGTCTGAGAGCGACCGTTCAGACCGATCTTCCGAAGGGTTTGAATGCCTACCTCACTGGGCCAGAAGGCTTTCAGGCAGATGTTGCGTCAGCGTTTCAGGGTGCGGACTTCAAACTCCTGCTCGTCACCGTCATCGTCGTTGCCGCTTTGCTGCTCATAACGTACCGGAGCCCGTGGCTCTGGCTGGTGCCGCTCGCCGTGATCGGCGCGGCAGACGCCCTCGCGAGCGTAATTGTCAAAGACCTCGCACAGGTCTTCGGATTCACCATAGACGCGTCAATCTCGGGCATCCTTTCAGTGCTGGTTTTCGGTGCTGGAACGAATTACGCCCTGCTGCTGATAGCGAGGTATCGCGAAGAACTCAGAAAACATGAAAAGCGCGGTACCGCCATGTCGATGGCCCTGTACGGGGCGGGCCCGGCGATTTTGGCCAGCGGCAGCACCGTCACCCTCAGCCTTCTCACGCTTCTCTTCGCCTCGATCGAAGGCAACCGCGCGCTCGGGTTCGCCTGCGCGATCGGCATTGTCACGGCCATGATCTTCGCACTCATCGTTCTCCCGGCGGCCCTGGTCATCTTCGGGCGCGGCCTCTTCTGGCCCTTCGTGCCCAGATACGGCTCCGAGTCGCCTACGGAACATGGATTCTGGGCCCGCCTCGGCCGCGCCGTCTCGAGGCGCCCCGCCATCGTAACCGTCGTCAGCATCGCCGTTCTGGGTACCCTGACCATCGGCACGCTCAGCATTTCGGTCGGTCTCTCCCAGGTGCAGCAATTCAGAGGCAACCCCGAATCCGCCCAGGGCCAAGCGGTCATCGACGCCGCTTTCCCCGCCGGCCAGAGTGCGCAGACAGCAGTCATCGTGCCGACGGATTCCGTCACCGATGCCCTGGCGATCTCATCCTCCTCGCCCGGAGTCTCTGCGGCAGCGGTGGGCCAGTCTGCGGGCGCAATCACCCAGGTGAATGTGACTCTCAATGCCGAGCCTGGCTCGCAGCAGGCCTTCGACACCATCACCTCACTGAGGCAGTCGTACGCTGAAGCTCCGAACGCTGCATCCGCAGCCCTGGTGGGTGGTACTGACGCAATTGCGCTCGATACTAAAGCCGCAGCAGCGCACGATCAGTCGCTAATTATCCCTCTGATTCTGGGCATCGTCTTCATCGTGCTGCTCATCCTGCTTCGGGCCATTGTCGCACCCGTGCTGTTGATTCTGACAGTCGTCGCGAGCTACCTCGCCAGTCTCGGCGCGGGCAACCTCGTCTTCACGTCGGTCTTCAACATTCCCGCCTTCGACACCAGCGTCGTGCTCTTCAGCTTCCTGTTCCTGGTGGCTCTCGGCGTTGACTACAATATTTTCCTCGTCACACGGGCCCGCGAGGAGTCACTGACTCTCGGCACTCGCGAAGGAATGATCCACGCGCTCTCTGCAACCGGCGGCGTGATCACCAGCGCAGGCATCCTGCTCGCCGCCGTCTTCGCCGTGCTGAGCGTTCTTCCGATCATCGCGCTCACCCAGATCGGCGTGATCGTGGGCATCGGCGTTTTGCTCGACACCCTTCTCGTGCGAACCGTCCTGGTGCCGGCTGTAGTCTTCCTCACAGGCGACACGTTCTGGTGGCCGAGCAGGGTCGCTGCGGCAAAAGGACACGGTTCAACCAGGGTCGGCTCGCCTGCCGCAGACGATGAGTCAACCGCTGCTCTGCTGAGCTAGCTGTACTATCCAGGCAGGTTTGATAATCGCCTGATGAGTGGCTGAACCGTCCCTGATTTCGCACCGTTTGGGACTGCTGAAGTCTTCAACGATCAGCTACGCGCTTGAACAACCGGTGTTGCAACGACCGATTGGATCCGCCGAGCGGGGCTTGCGAGAAAAGGGACAACGCGAGCGATCTCGTCCGGCGTCCCTGCTCGTCCTACCAGGGTGGTTATGCCGAACTGAATCTCTGTGAATGTCGCAGATTCGGTGGCAAGCCAGCCACGCGCGCCTAGGGCGTGTCTCCTAACGGTTTGAGCCGGATGGTGATGGCCCGGAGGACGACTCCGCCGCGATAGGTGAGAGCGAGTTTGTCGTAGCCGGTGGCGATGCCGCGCCACTGCTTGAATTGCTCGAAACAGCGCTCGATGACGTTGCGTCGCTTGTAAGCATGCGGGTCGAACGAGGGAGGCCGGCCGCCTTTCGCACCAAGGCGTTTCCGGTTGGCTATGTGGTCAGACTTCTCCGGAATGACTGCCTCAATGCCTCGGTCGCGGAGCAGCTTCCGGTTCGCTTTGGATGCGTATGCCTTGTCAGCCATCGTTCGATCGGGCTTCGTCCGGGGCCGACCTTTGCCCCGACGTGGGACCCTCAAGCTCGCCATCACCTCGGGGAACATCGGCGAATCGCCACCCTGACCGGTTCCGAGGAGCACGACCAGAGGACGCATCCTCGCGTCGCACAACGCGTGGATCTTGGTCGTCAACCCGCCGCGAGACCGGCCTACCGCATGATCAGGAGGCTCAACCAGCAGATTCGTGTAATTCGACAGATCCCCCTGTGCTGCGGCCGAGGTTCGTGCCATGCTGATGGGCACGATTCACGGTCGAGTCCACCGATACCTCCCACTCGATCAGCCCGACCTCATCGGCGTGGGTCAGCAGCACGGTGAGGATCTTGTCCCAGGTGCCGTCGCCACTGAACCGCCGGTGTCGCTTCCAAACCGTCTTCCACGACCCGAAACTTTCCGGTAGATCTCGCCACGGAGTTCCCGTTCGATACCGGTAGATGATGCCTTCGACCATGAGCCGGTGATCATTGAACGGCCGGCCACCCTTCGTCGCGGGACTGGGCATCAACGGGGAGATCAACCCACTGGGAATCCGACAAAGACTTAGTTCGACACACACCAAATCATCTCAAACCCCACCAGCAGAAGTTAGGAGACACGCCCTAGTGGGCGGCCTAGGGATTTCGGACGGTGGGCCCTCTTAAACTGAGGGCGCTACTGAAAGAGAGATCTGCAGGATGA
>NZ_JASJXO010000087.1:0-7348 GCF_035018625.1 Subtercola sp. RTI3
CCCCCCCTTTTTTTTTCCACCCCCACCCCGCCATACCCGCTAGCGTAGCGTCTCGTGGGCTCGGAGATGTGTATAAGAGACAGCGCGTCGAACACCGCGGTGTACGACGCGAACGGATCTGTTGTCAGTGGTGCCGCGAGCGGCTCAGCAGTGGCCGTCTCGAAGCCCCTCGCCCTTTCCGACACCGGTTTCGGCGCCCAGCAGATCGTCATGACAGTGGCCGGAGCTCTGCTGCTCATCGCCATCGTTCTGCCGCCGTTGCTGTCGCGCCGGCTCAAACGAAACTCCCCGAGGTAGGCCCCGCCATGCCCATTCTGAGCCTGAAGTCTGCCTCCGTCTCCTCTTCCACCTCTTCCCCGCCGTCGGCACGGCACCGGATGCCCCGCCGCCGCTCCGCCGTACTGCAGGGCCTTTCCGGTGTGCTGGTCGGCGGCGCCGTGTTCGCTCTCGTCGCCCTCACCGGCGCCGTCATCCCGGCCCAGTCTGCTCGGGCCGATGTCTCGTCGGCGGTCACCGTCTCGGCCTACTCCCAAGACGCTGACATCGCCAACGCGCCGATGAAAGACCTCGTGGTGACCGTGTCGCAGACCAAAGACCTGATGGCCCAGGGCATCCAGGTCTCGTGGAAGGGCGGGCTGAAGTCAGAGGTGCCGAGCGGCCAGACCGGTGGCGCCAATTTCTTGCAGATCGCCCAGTGCTGGGGCGACCTGAACGGTCATACCGATGAGCCCGACCGTACAACGTGCCAGTATGGCGCTTTCAACACGCCCGGCGCGTCGCGAGACTCCTTCATCAGCCCGGGCACGACGGCTACCGCCGATCTGCAGTACACGGCGCCCAGCAGTGGGCCACTCGACCCCGCCTACACCTCGATCCCCTTCGTTTCGGCCACCGGCGTCACCGTCGCGTCGGTGGTGAACCCCCCGAAGGCGTACCCGAAGGGGTCGCCGAACATCAAAGACGAGTCAGTCGACGTCAACAACAACCAGTTCTTCACCAAGCAGACCAGCAACGAGATTTCGTGGGCGGGGTCGGGTGCCAACGGTTCGGGTTCGGTCAAATTCGAGGTGCAGACGGCCGCGCAGTCACCGGGTCTCGGGTGTGGTAGTCGCATCGCCGCCAGCGACGGCACAGAGACCGGCAGCTCGTGCTGGCTCGTGATAATTCCGAGAGGCACCGCCGATACGGGCGAGCAGAACATCACGAAGTCGGGCCTCTTCTTCGACGCCTGGAAGCACCGCGTCGCCATCCGTCTCGACTTCAAGCCCATCGGCGTGAGCTGCACCATCGGGTCGGCCGAACGCCAGTTGGCCGGCAGCGAGCTCGTCTCGGGGGCGGTGTCGTCGTGGCAGCCTGCGCTCTGTGGGGCAGCAGGCGGCGCGGCGTACACGATCATCTCTGGCAGCGAGTCTGACGCTCTGCAGGCGGCGAGCAGCACTGTGGAGCAACCCATGGCGCTCACCTCACGACCCTTGACGCAGACGGCCGACACGGGTGATCCGCTGATCTATGCGCCCATCGCGCTCACCGGTATCTCGATCTCGTTCGCCATCGATCGCGAACCGAGCGCCATCAAGACCATTCCGCAGGCCTCGACAGACAATGCTCGAACCCCTTTCACCTCGCTGAACCTGACTCCGCGACTGCTTGCCAAACTGCTGACCAACTCGTACCTCGACTCGCTTCCGACCGGTGCCGACAAATCGCAGATCAACTACAAGAGCCCGACCGACCCGGGCAACAACGCCCGAAACCTCACGCTCGACAAAGATTTTCTCGCCATCAACGATCCCGAATGGGCCGACCAGCAGATCACCTCGCCTGCCCTTGCCGACCTGCTCGAGCCGCAGGGCCGCTCCGACGCGGCCTTCGCACTCTGGAGCTACGTGCTCTCTGACCCAGAGGCCGTTGATTTTCTGGCCGGCAAGCCCGATCCGTGGGGCATGATCGTGAACCCCTACAGCTCGACCGATGCGTCGAAGAACCCAACCGGTGTCGCTCTCGCTCTGCCGCGCGACAACTTTCCCAAAGCCGACCCGGTTGAACAGCCCAAAGACCCGGCCGGAGCCGCTGCCGTGAACGTGGTCACCTGGCGCCCGTACACCAACGACTTCGACACGAGCGGGTACCTCATTCTGCGAGGCGACGGCCAGATTCTGGGGCCGTGGGATTCGCTGGCGGCGACACCGAAGTACACCAAGACAGCGCGGGCCCTGGCCGGTCTGCAGCGTGTGATCGGAATCACCGACACGGCGAGTGCGGCGAAATACCAGACCTTCTCCGCGTCGCTTCGCAACTCGGCCGGGGTCTTCGTAGCCCCCACCACGGCCTCGCTCAGCGCGGCCGGCGCGGCGATGACAGAGAATGCCAGCCAGGCGCAGGTCAGTCAGTTCGACCCCACATCGTCTGCCGCCCGTGCGACCCCGACGGCCTACCCTCTGACGCTGCCCGTGTACGCCGCAGTGAACCCGGCAATGGGCGACGACAGCCTCAGGGCCGACTATGCGGCGTTCATCCGGTATGCGGTGACCACCGGGCAGGTGTCGGGCACGGCGCTCGGGCAACTGCCGGAGGGATACGCGCCCATTCCGGCCGCGTGGCAGGGGCAGGCGCTCGCCGCCGCCACCATCATCGCGAACGGACCCCTCGCGACTCCCGTGGCGAGCCCCTCGCCCAGCCCGGTGTCGGCTCCTGCCGCCGCCGTCTCGAAGCCCGTCGCGGTGGCGGCCCTACCGGCGGTGCAGCCGGTCACGGCTGCCGCCCCGACGATCACCGACCCTGCCGCCACGGGCCAGACCGCCGCACCCCTGCTCGGCTCTCCCACGCCCGCCGACCCGCAGAACGGGGCCATCGCGGCAGCGGTACCGGCGAGCATCCTCGCCGGTCTTGGCGCAGCTTTCGCATTCCCCTTCATGTCGCGCATCAGGAGACGACCCTGATGCCCCCCATTCTTGGCCCGTTCACCGGCACCCTCGCGGGCTCCCGTGCACCCAAGTCGGCGCGCTCGCACCTGCGAATGGCCGGTCACCCCCGAAAGGAACTCATCACAGTGAAAATGAAGAAGATTGTCGCCATCGGCGCGGCAGTGGGCGTCGCCATCGCCGGTTTCGCTTTTGCGGCACCGGCCAACGCAGAACCGGTCTCCAACAGCTACGTGCTGGTGGGCTCCGACACGCTGCAGGACTCGGTGAACGCGCTCACGAACGGTACCTCGATCAGCGGTTCGTTCGTTCGTGTGACCTCGGCCGGTGCCACCGTCGGTTCGTTCGATGCGTTCGGCTCGTCGTCGATTCAGACCAAGCCCAACGGCCCGTACTTCGGCCGCCCCTCGGGCTCGGGTGCTGGCGTCAACGCGCTTCGCGCCTCGATCAACGGCACTGCGCTCTACTCGGGCAACGCTGCTGTTCCCACCAAGACCATCTCGGGCCAGGTCGACATCGCCCGTTCATCCAGCGGCCCCGGCGCCAACGCGAACGCCGCCGGCCTGCTGCTCTACGTGCCCTACTCCCGTGACGCCGTTTCGTATGCCTACAAGGGTGACAGCACGGCCATCGGCGCGCTGACCACCGCTCAGCTCAAGCAGGTCTACGAGAGCAACACCCCGGTCACCATCAACGGCACTGTCGTTGTTCCGCGTCTGCCGCAGGGCAGCTCGGGTACGCGTTCGTTCTTTCTTTCGGCCATCGGCGTGACCACGCTCGGCTCGACGGTGAACGACGTCAACAACACGACGCCGGAGAACGACGCTTCCGTGCTCGGCGCCAACGAGATCATCCCGTTCTCGGCCGCCAGCTGGGTCGCCCAGTCGAACGGCGCCACCGGCGTCAGCACCATCGGCACCACTGGCGTTCAGCTCGGCAGCACCAACGGCATCGCGCCGTTCACCGGAACCGGCACCGCGCTTGTTCCCAACTCGGCCTACTACTCGAGCACCCTCGGCCGCGACACCTACGTCGTTGTCGAGTACAAGCGCGTCAACAGCAACGACCCTGCGTACGACGCCAACCTCGCCGCGCTGATCGACCCCACCGTCGGCCAGAGCCTCACCAACTTCGGTTCGTTCGCCACCACCTCGGGTGCTGTGAAGAAGAAGTTCGGTTTCCTTGCCCCCGTCTCGACGACGGCGCAGCGCGCCTTCGCCACCATCTAACCCCCCGCGCACAGAAACTTAAGGAATACATACCCCTCATGTTCAAGACAAACGCCATTCGTGTGGCCTCGGTCGGCATCGTCGTCGCCGCCCTCATGGGTGCCACCACGACGTCTGCCTTCGCCGCTGACCCCGCTCAGCCGGTCAACTCCACCGCGCCGATCTTTCTGCTCGACGCAGCAACCGGCGACCCCATCGCCGCCGGTACGACCCTCGCCTTCAACAAGCAGGTCGTCGCTTCTCCCACCGCGACCAACGACGGCACCGTCGTCTACCCCGGTGTCGCCGACGCGACCGACGTGCGCACGTTCATCGCGCCCGTCGGCTCAGAGCGCACTCCGTCAGCATGGAGCGCGATCGCGCCCGGGGGTTTCTACCCCGGAACGCACGACGTGCTGCTGCCGACCATGACGCTCGACTCGCACACCAACGGCAACCTGGCTTCGGTCAAAGCCAACGGCGGTACGTACAGCCTCGGGTTCGCGCTCACCAACAACAACGCCCTGTCGATCGCCTCTGGCGCGGTCTACTACACGACCATCACGGTCACGCCGGTGACCGGTGCCTGGACCTTCGCGACGCCTGTCGCGACGGGCCCAGCGACGCCTCCGAGCGGTTCGTTCGACCAGAACATCGCGGCGACCACCGTTGCTGCGCAAGACGGAACGCTGAACCTCGTGTCGTCGGCCAAGACCACCAACGTCTTGAACGCAGCGACCCTGGTCAACAACCTGTCGACCTCCACCGGCACCGTCGGTAATTTCACGGTTCAGGATGGCCGTGTTGTGTCGCACCCGGGGTGGACTGTCACCAGCTCGGTGACCGACTTCACCAACGGTACCACCACCATCGACAAGAAGCAGCTCGGTATCACCCCCAAGGCCGGAGCCACCGCTCTTCCCGCCGGTGTGACACTCGCCGTTGCCCAGGCTGCCGGCTCTGCCGTCAACCCGGCGCTTCTCGCCTCGTCGGGTCTGACCGCCGCGATCGCCAGCACCGACCTCGATGCTGACCTCACGTTCGTCGCTCCTGCCGACAAGCCGGCCGGCACCTACACGGCCAAGCTCACCATCACGCTGGCATCGAAGTAACACCCGTTTCACCGTACTGATTGTGTGAAGGAAGGAGGGGCGTCCACTGGGTGCCCCTCCTTCTGGGGTGCAGTCGTCTCTCACCGGCTGAGCTCCGTTCACCTCTGGTTCAGCTGATTCACCCCGCCACGCCAACTCGATTTGGATCAATCTACTGTGCCCCTTCTCAGCAACGTGACTCGCCCGATTCGCCGCCCCCTCGGCCTCGCCCTTTCGGGCCTCTTCGTGGCCGGGTCGCTGCTCGTGGCGGCACCGACTCCTGCCGCCCACGCCGACGACGACACCTCTGGCATCTCCGGCGCGCCGGCCGGGGTGAACGGCGCCGACGGCCGTTCGCGCTTCAGCTACCAACTCTCACCGGGCCAGCATCTCGACGACCAGTACGTGCTTCGCAACACCGGTACGACACCAGAGACCATGAAGGTCTTCGCGACCGACGCCTACAACACCGACGACGGCGCATTCGGCCTGCTCGAAACCGACTCTGTACCCACCGACGCTGGGAGCTGGGTGTCGTTCACGGGTGGCGCGAAGACGCTCGAGGTTCCGCTCGACCCCGGCGCTACCAAGGTCATTCCCTTCAGCGTGGATGCCCCCGCCGACGCCTCACCCGGCGACCACGCTGCCGGAATCGTCATCTCGGTGCAGTCGGCGCAGGGCGCCATTCTCGTCGACCGGCGCGTTGCCACCCGGCTCTACGCTCGCGTGCCGGGAGCGCTCCAGTCCTCGCTCACGATCAGCAGCATCTCGGCGTCGTACAGCTCGGCACTGAGCCCGCTGCAGGGCTCAACCACTCTCACGTACACCATTCGCAACAACGGCAACATCGCGCTCTCGGCTCACATGGTGGCGGGTGTGAACACCTACTTCGGAATCGCGGCGGCCAGCCCTGTGCGCCAGGATCTGGCAGAGATGCTACCAGGAAGCACCCGCACGGTCTCGCTGACGGTTCCCGACGTGGGTCAGCTCGGCTACCTCAATCCGTACGTCAGCATGGCGCCGTTCGTCGACGGTGACGCGCTCGACCCGGGGGCGCTGACGAACGTCGACCGCGACACCGTCACGCTGGCCATGCCGTGGTGGCTCATCATCCTGCTGGTGATCGCTCTCATCGTGTACGCGATCATTCGACTGCGTCGCCGTCGAGACGAGAAGATCGCCGCGGCGTGGCTCGAGTACACCGAGGCAGAAGCGCGTCGCCACGCGGTGGTGCAATGACGCCGAAAGCCACTCGGGTGACCCGGCGGATGCTCGTCGCCACCTCCCTCGGTGCGCTCACTCTGGCAGCAGCACTTGCCGCGGGTCTCGTACCGGCTGCAGCGTTCGCAGCCGATGACCCGTCGATCGGAATCACTGTGACCACGGTTCCCGTGGCGCCCGGTGCCGCGGCAGCGGGCACTGCGTCTGCGGGCTCTGCGGGTTCGGGTTCGGGCACGGGGACGGGCTCAGGCGCGGGATCGGTCGGCAATGGCAGCACCGTTGTCACACCCACCGCGCACCCGAGCGCCGCACCCGTGGCCAAGGCCGGCGAATTCGACCTCGGCGGCCTCATCTTCATCAGCGGCGTGAGCTCTGAATACAGCTGGAGCATCAACCCGCTGGCGGGCGAGCAGCACGCCCTGTTCACCGTGCACAACGTGTCGAGCACCACTATCGACTCCACGGCCACCTTTTCGATCGTCGGCCCGTTCGGAAACATGATCGGCGGCCCCCAGACGGTGGCCATCGCCGGTCTGAAACCCGATGAGACCCGCTTGATCGACGCGACTCTCACCGGGCTCGGGCAGTGGAGCTTCTTCACCACCCACGCCACCTTCACGCCTCCGGCAACCGTGCAGGGTACCGCCCTCTCGCCTCTCACTCGCGATGGTTTCATGTTCGTGCTGCCGTGGTTTCTGCTCGTTCTCGTCATCGTGGCGCTCGGTGCCTCTTCTGTGGTGCGCATTGTTCGCGGTGCCGGCGAGGAGTCGACGGATGCGGGTGCCCCCGAACCCGTCGGTGCAACCGGGCTCACGGCATGACGGTCACGTTGTCGGCCGGTGGGCCGCCAGCCGACGCACCGGCGCTGCCGCCCTCTTCGCCTCCACCGCCCCCTGCGGCCCCCGGC
>NZ_JASJXO010000088.1:0-7201 GCF_035018625.1 Subtercola sp. RTI3
AGATGTGTATAAGAGACAGGTTGTCGCTCACCGAGGGCGCACTCGGCCCCGCGGGCATCTCGTTCGACGCCTCCCTCCCGCGCGCATCCTTCGCCGACTGGCCCGCCCGCGACGCCTGGGCCACCCCCGCCGCGCCCTGACCGCTCCTGCTCCCGCACCCTGGCGGCCGCCCACTTTCGCCCCGTCGGCGACGTGGCTCGGTCGAGTTGCCCCAGAACGTCGTTCGGAGATCAGCCGGGCGACAATCTGGGGCAACTCGACAGCACGAGCGACAGCAGCCGCGACGGTCGCAGCACGCGACCCGGCTGTTGAGCATCCGGAGCCCCAGAGTTCGCCCCACCTAGCGCCGAAATACGCTCCCACGTATCTATGCAGAAGTATCGATCGGGCCCGAATTCTGTGGCAGGGTGGAGGCATCGAAGGGGAGTAGTTCCCGCTCGCTGCCGCACGACCTGGCAGCGTATCGGTGCGTCGACACACTGGCGGTCACGATGACCAGCCCGGCGCATTGGCCCGGGCAGCGCACGGGTGAACGAGACCTTCGGCCCCTCCTGCGGCCGGCGTCTTCGGCGTGCGCGCCGCAGCCCGACCGAAGGATTCACCGTGCCCGCATCACTTCTGCGCCGCATCGTTCTGTGCCTCGCAATTGCCAGCCCGGCGATCGCATTTCGTCTCACCGGCTTCGCACCGAACCCTGTCATCGACCTCTTCGTCTTCGGTGCGGCCGTCGTCGCGGCGAGCTTCATGCTCGCGTGGGCCGCCGAGGCCGCCCAGAAAGACATCTCGGGCGCACTGGCCATCGCCATTCTGGCGCTGATCGCCGTGCTGCCCGAGTACGCCGTCGACCTCTACTACGCGTTCCGCTCCGGCTCCGACGTGGCGTACGAACAGTTCGCGGCGGCCAACATGACCGGATCGAACCGTCTGCTGCTGGGTTTCGGATGGCCGTTGGTGGTCTTCGTCGCCCTCTTTGTTGCCCGGCGTACCTCACAAGCCCGCGGTGAACAGGGCACATCGTTGCCCCGCGTGCTCACCCTGCCTGGCTCCAGCCGCATGGACATCGGCATTCTCGCCATCGTCGCCGTGCTTGCCTTCGTGATTCCTGTGATGGGCCAGATCGCCATGTGGTTCGGCTTCGTGCTGATCGCCATCTTCGTCGGCTACCTCTGGAAGGCCGGCCGCGCGCAGGGCGGCGGTGCCGAAGAGGAGTTCGTCGGCACGGCCCGGCACATCGCAGAAATGCCGACCACCCGGCGTCGCGCCACGGTGATCAGCATGTTCGTGGTGTCGGCCGCGATCATCCTGACTTCGGCTGAGCCGTTCGCCACCGCACTGGTCGATTCGGGCAGCTCGCTGGGCATCGACAGCTACTTTCTCGTGCAGTGGCTCGCGCCGTTGGCCTCAGAGGCGCCCGAGTTCATCATCGCGGTGCTGTTCGCGCTGCGGGGCATGGGCGCGGCCGCCATCGGCACGCTCATCGCCTCGAAGATCAACCAGTGGACCCTGCTGGTGGGCTCCCTGCCCATCGCCCACTTCTTCGGTGGTGGCGGCACCGACCTCGCGCTCGACCCGCGCCAGGTCGAGGAGTTCGTGCTCACCGCGAGCCAGACCGTGATGGGCGTGGCCATCATCGTGGCGCTGCGGTTTCACCGCTGGTCTGCTGTGGCGCTGGTGGCCCTGTTCGCCGTGCAGTTCGTCGTCACCGACACAACGGGCCGCTATGTATTGAGCGCCATCCACATCGTGATCGCCCTCGTGGTCTTATTTCTGCACCGCTGCGACATCATGCCCACCCTCGCGGCACCCTTCCGCGCCCCCGCGCCCCCGCATCCACGATGCGATGTGGAGCGGGAAGCGCGGCGGTCAGAGGAGCAGGTAACAAAGTCGGTGCAATAAATCGGCGCCGCTAGCGTTGAACTGTAAGCACGCATTCGCCTTTCGACTGAGGAACCTCATGACTGCCCTTGAAACCCTTCCGATTCTCGACCTCTCGCGCCTCGACAAGGGCGCAGATGAAGCCGCCGCCTTTCGCGCCCAACTGCGCGAGGTCACGCACGAGGTGGGGTTCTTCTATCTGGTGGGGCACGGAGTCTCCCAGCAGTTGACCGACGAGATTCTTGCTCTGTCGCGGCAGTTCTTCGAGCTTGCCATCGAAGACAAGCTCTCGATCGAGAATGTCAAGAGCCCGCAGTTCCGTGGCTACACCCGCGTCGGCGGCGAGCTGACCCACGGCGACATCGACTGGCGTGAGCAGATCGACGTGGGTGTCGAGCGCCCCGCCGTCGAGCCGGGCCCGGGCGTCGACGACTACTGGCGTCTCGAGGGTCCGAACCTGTGGCCCGACGCCCTGCCCGAGTTTCGCACCGCGGTCGATCGCTGGAACGCCGAGCTCAGCACGGTTGCCCTCACGCTGCTGCGCTCGCTCGCCGAGTCGCTCGGGTCGCCGGCCGACATCTTCGACGAGGCCTTTGCCGAGCGCCCGTTCTCGCTCATCAAGATCGTGCGCTATCCCGGTGAGTCGAACCCCGACCCCAAGCAGGGCGTGGGCGCACACCGTGACGGGGGTGTTCTGACTCTGCTGCTGGTCGAGCCCACCAAGGGCGGCCTGCAGGTCGAGCACGGCGGCGAGTGGATCGACGCCCCTTCGGTTCCCGGCTCGTTCGTGGTCAACATCGGCGAGATGCTCGAGCTTGCCACCGGTGGTTACCTCAAGGCGACCCTGCACCGCGTCATGTCGCCGCTCGTCGGCAACGACCGTATCTCGATTCCGTTCTTCTTCAACCCGGCGCTCGACAGCGCGATGCCGCGCCTCGAGTTGGCGCCCGAACTAGCCGTCGAGGCACGCGGTCTCTCCGTCGACCCGAACAACAGCCCCATTCTCGAGACCTACGGCGACAATGCTCTGCGCTACCGCCTGCGCGCCCACCCGAACGTGGCGGCGGTGCACCACGCCGACCTGCTCGCCCCCGCCCCCGCCCCCGCCGCCGAGCCGCAGCTCCTGCAGAACCGCTAGCGGCCACCCGGGCAGGGCAGGCCCGGGCGGGGCGGGCTGGCCGCGGCCGTTACGAGCGGTCGCCGAATGCCCCGCGATACTGCCGCCCGTAGTGCGACTCCGACAGCTGGTCGCGGCCGAACAGCTTCTGCCGCAGCGTGCCGGGCGCCGACTCCTGCTTGGCGAGCCCCCGGGCCCGCAACACCGGCATGACCTCATCGATGAACAGCTCGTACGACTGCGGAATGGTCCAGTTCATCACGTTGATGCCGTCGACCCCGGCCTGCTGCCACACCGCCAGGTGGTCGGCGATCTGCTCGGGTGTGCCCACGAAGCGGCCCCGGATGCGCGCGGTGATCTTCGCGAGATCACGAATGGTGGGCTCGCGGTCGGTCATCGTCGCACGCAGCCACGCCGTGTGCGACTGCCCGCCCTCGTGCTTGATGTCTTTGAGCGGCATGTCAGGGTCGAGCGGCGTGCCCGTGGCCTGATCGAGGCCGAGGTTGATGTGCGCGAGAAATCCGTCGGTGGAGATGTATTCGTCGATCTCGGCTTCGTTGCGCTTGGCTTCTTCTTCTGTGCTGCCGATGACGAAGGTGAGGCCCTGGAAGAACTGCAGGTCATCCGGTCGCCTGCCGCCCTCGACCACGAGCGCCCGGGTCTCGTCGATGGTCGTGCGGGCGATCTCGGGGGTGGGCGCGAGAATGAACTGCGCCTCGGCGTTTCGGGCGGCGAACGCGCGGCCAGCGGGCGACGACCCAGCCTGAAAGATGACCGGCGTGCGCTGCAGCGTTGGAGACGGCAGGTGCGGCCCCTCGACCTGGTAGTACTCGCCCACGTGGTTGATCTTGTGAATCTTGGTGTGATCGGCGTAGACCCCGCTCACCTTGTCTTTCAGCAGCGCGCCGTCGTCCCACGAGCCTTCCCACAGCTTGTAGACGACATCCATGTATTCTTGCGCCCAGCGGTAGCGCTCGTCGTGCTCCATCAGCCGGTCGAACCCGAAGTTTCGAGCGGCATTCTCGAGCGAACTGGTCACCACGTTCCAGCCGATGCGACCGTTCGAAATGTGGTCGAGCGTCGAGACCTTGCGTGCGAAATCGAATGGATGCTCCTGCAGCACCGCGCTCGTGAACGCCAACCCGAGGTGCTCTGTGTTCACCGCGAGCGCCGACAGCAGCACGGCCGGATCGTTCGACGGTATCTGCAGCCCCTCGCGAGCGTTCACCTCGTATGAACCGTTGACCGGGCCGTACAGCCCCACCACGTCGGCGAAGAACATCGCATCGAAGTGCCCGCGTTCGAGCGTCTTGGCGAGGTCGATCCACAGTCGCACATCGTTGAAGTCGGCCTGCTGTGCAGCGGGGTGCCGCCAGAGCCCGTGTTGAATGTGCGAGTTGGTGTTCATGACGAAGGCGGCGAAATGCAGGGGCTTCACAGTGGTGCTTTCTGAGCGGCGGTCGTGGCGTTTGTGCGGTGATTCAACGATAGACCGAGGGTTCGGCAGCGTAGCGTGCAGCGGGTACCGGCCGATCTCGCGGGCGTCAGTGCTTCTGCTGGCCCAATTCTTCTCCCGATGGCCGGCTGAACGTAACGCGACGTAGCTTGACGCAACATACTTTGGCGCTCGCGGCCCGCTCTTCTACTCTCGAAAAGCGAGCACTTCGCCGCCGATGCGTCACAGCCGCGTCAGTTCTGCAGCGCTGCCGCACCCCTTCCCGCACCTCACCAGCCCAGCCCTGCCCCCATAAGGAGCATTCCCTTGCGCACCACGAAACTCTTGCTCGCCGGCGTCATCGCCACGGCCGTCGCGTTCACCGCTGCGGGTTGCGCCGGTACGGCGACCGCCTCAGCACCCGAGACCAACGCCTCGGGTGTCACCACGCTGAAAGTCGGTGCCTCCTTCCCCGCCACCGACATTCTGAACTACGTCGAGTCGTCACAGGCCGCTGCCGCGGGCCTCGACCTTCAGGTCAGCGAGTTCTCTGAGTACATCACCCCCGACACCTCGCTCGAAGACGGCTCACTCGACGCGAACCTCTACCAGCACCTGCCGTTTCTGAACCAGTTCAACAAAGACCACGGCACCCACATCGTGCCGGTGGGCAAGGTGTACTTCCCGCCCCTCGCTCTGTACTCGAAGAAGATCACCTCGCTCGACGCGATCGCGAGCGGCGACACGATCAGCATTCCGTCTGACGTGACGAACGAGCGCCGCGCGCTGCTGCTGCTCGAGAAGGCCGGGCTCATCACGCTGAACCCCAATGCCGCCGGCCCCGCCGACATCGCTACGAACCCCAAGAACCTGCAGTTCCAGGAACTGGATGCTGCGACCCTTCCCCGTGCGCTCGACGACGTGAAGGCCGGTATCGTCAACCTCACGTACGCGCTGCCCGCCGGGCTCACCAGCGAACAGCAGATCTACAAAGAAGACGTCACAGGAACCCCGTACACGAACCTCCTGGCCGTGAAGTCGGGCAACGAGAACAACGCCGCGATCCAGAAGCTGTATGCGCTGCTCACCTCGAAGCAGACCCAGGACTGGATCACTGCACAGTACAAAGGCCTGGTCATCCCGGCCAGCGGCGCTGCCCAGTAACCGACTCCATGATCACCATCACGAACCTGCAGAAGAGCTACCCCCGGGCGAACTCCCGCGGCTCTGATGTGCACGCCCTCCGCGGAATCGACTTACACGTCGAGGAGGGGGAGATCTTCGGTGTCGTCGGCGCGAGCGGCGCCGGCAAGTCGACGCTCATCCGCTGCGTCAACCTGCTCGAGCGACCCACCGCCGGCACGATAACGGTGGCGGGCCAGAATCTCACGCAGCTCTCCGATGGCGAACTCCGAACCGCCCGCCAGGGCATCGGCATGATCTTCCAGCACTTCAACCTGCTGTCGAGCCGCACGGTTCGCGAGAATGTTCAGTTCGGGCTCGAGATCATGGGGCTGAAGAAGGCTGAGCGCGAGGCTCGCGTCACAGAGATCCTCGAGCTCGTGGGGCTTTCAGACCGGGCATCCGCGTACCCGTCAGAGCTCTCGGGTGGCCAGAAACAGCGTGTGGGTATCGCCCGCGCGCTGGCCGGCAACCCGAAGGTGCTGCTGTCAGACGAGGCCACGAGTTCGCTCGACCCGCAGACCACCGACTCGATTCTTCAGCTGTTGAAAGACCTGAATCGAAAGCTCGGTCTCACGATTCTGCTGATCACGCACGAGATGGAGGTCGTGAAGAAGATCTGCGACTCGGCCGCCCTCATTGACGACGGCCGCATTGTCGAGAACGGAACCGTCATCGACCTCCTCAACACTCCGAAGTCGAAGATCTCGCACGCACTGTTTCCGCTGGGCGAGAGCCACGGCTCGCCGGGCCACACCATCGTCGAGATGATGTACGCGGGTGAGCTCGCCGAGCGGCCGATCGTGGCGACGCTGTCGCGCGAGTTCGGTATCGATGTCAACATTCTGGGGGCCGCGGTCGAGAACGTGGGCGACCACCGCGTGGGGCGCATGCGGCTCGAGCTGCCGGGAGACCGGGCATCCAATGAGGCCCCCATCGCCCGGCTGCGTGACAGCGGGCTGTTCGTCGAAGTGCTCGACGACGTGATGCCCGACGCTTCGAGCGGAGTGGTTCGATGACCTTCGACTGGCATGTGATGATTCCCGTTCTCTGGCTCGCGCTCGGCCAGACCTTTCAGATGATCGGTATGGCGCTGGTTCTGACCATCGTCGTCGGCCTGCCCGTGGGCGTTCTGCTCGTGACCACCGACCGCGGTGGAATCTTCGAGGCGCCCTTCGGCTCGCGCCGGTTCGGGGCGGGGCTGCACGCGGTGCTCGGCTTCGTCGTGAACGTGGGGCGCTCGCTGCCGTTCATCATCCTGATGGTGGCACTGATTCCGTTCACCCGGTTGGTGGTGGGCACGTCGATCGGGCCTGTCGCCGCAGTGGTGCCGTTGACCGTCGCCGCCATCCCGTTCTTCGCCAGACTTGTCGAGATCGCGCTCCGCGAGGTCGACGGCGGGCTCATCGAGGCGGCAAAGTCGCTCGGTGCGACCCGTGGCACCATCGTCTGGAAGGTACTCGTGCCCGAGGCCCGGCCCGGCATCGTTCTGGGGCTCTCGACCTCGGTGATCTCGTTGCTGAACTACTCGGCGATGGCCGGCATCATCGGCGGCGGAGGCATCGGCGACATCGCGTTTCGCTACGGTTACC
>NZ_JASJXO010000089.1:0-6841 GCF_035018625.1 Subtercola sp. RTI3
AGATGTGTATAAGAGACAGCAGGGCTACGGCTTCAGCACGACCTTGATGCAGCCGTCTTCCTTTTCCTTGAAGGTTTTGTACATCGCGGGAGCCTGCTCGAGGGGCACGGCGTGGGTGGTGAGGTCTTCGGTGCCGAGCGGGTCGGCCGGGTCTTCGACGAGGGGTACCAGGTCGTCCCGCCACTTCTGCACGTTGCACTGGCCCATGCGCAAGGTGATTCCCTTGTCGAACATGCTCTTCAGCGGCAGGGGATCGCCGACACCGGCGTACACGCCGCTGAGCGAGACGGTTCCGCCGCGGCGAACGGCATCGAGGGCGAGGTGGAGGGCCGCCAGGCGGTCGACGCCAGCCGTGGTCATGACCTTCTTGGCGATGGCGTCGGGCAGCAGGCCGGCGGCCTTCTGGGCGAAGGCGGCTCCGGGGTTGCCGTGCGCCTCCATGCCGACCGCGTCGACCACGGAGTCGGGCCCGCGCCCGTCGGTGAGATCGCGCAGCTGGGCGAGCGAGTCGTCGCTGAAGTCGAGGGTCTCGACGCCGTGCCGCTCGGCCATGGCGCGGCGTTCGATCACGGGGTCGATGGCGAGCACGCGGTAGCCGAGGTGCTTTGCGATGCGGCTGGCGAACTGCCCGACCGGGCCGAGCCCGAGCACGGCGAGCGTGCCACCCTCGGGCACGTTGGCATACTGTACGCCCTGCCACGCCGTGGGCAGAATGTCGCTCAGAAACAGGTACCGCTCATCCGGAAGCTCGGTGCCCACCTTGAGCGCATTGAAATCGGCGAGCTGAACCCGCAGGAACTCGGCCTGGCCGCCCGGCACGGCGCCGTAGAGCTCGGTGTAGCCGTAGAGGGATGCCCCGCTCTCGGTGTCGCGATTCTGGGTCGTCTCGCACTGGCTGTGCAGACCCTTCTGGCACATGTAGCAGTACCCGCACGCGATGACGAACGGAATGACCACCCGATCGCCGACGACAAGGTTCTTCACCTCGCTGCCGACCTCGACGACGACGCCCATCGGCTCGTGGCCGAGAATGTCACCCTTGTTGATGAACGCGCCGAGCACGTCGTACAGGTGCAGGTCTGACCCGCAAATGGCGGTCGACGTCACCTTGATGATGGCGTCGGTGGGCTTCTCGATACGCGGATCGGGCACGGTTTCGACCGAGACGTTCTGGGTTCCTTGAAAAGTGAGTGCTCTCATGCCTCTGGTCTACGCGCCAGCCGCCAGGTTTCACAGGGGTTGACGCGTGTGCGGCGGGGCGGCCCCGCTCGCGGGCAGAGGCCTACAGTTCCTTCGACATCTGCATGGCTGTCACGGTGTAGTCGAGCGATCGGTAGAGATTCTGCGCCCGCGGATTGTTGCCGAAGACATTGAGCCCGAGCGTGCGGGCCCCGCGCTCGCGCGCGACTGTTTCTGCGAGCCCCATGGCAGCGCGACCGAAGCCCTTGCCCTGATGCTCGGCATCGATGTCAATACTGAACACCCACCATTCGTCTGGGTGCAGCGAGTCACGCGGCCCGAGCCAGAGAATGCCTACGGGAGACCCATCTGACACGACCTGCAGCACGGTGTGACTGGCAAGGGGCCTGTCATTTGGAAAGTTCTCTTCGCGCGAAAGGCGCGCTTTTTCGGCCGAGGCGTCGGCGGATTCACCATTCGCCATTCGCTCGGCCGCGTACAGCAGCGTCTCTGATTCGATCCACGGGGTGATCTGGGCTTCGGGGAGGGGGCGAACGGCGATGGTCATGCCAGTACCCTACACAGACCGTTAGACAACTGAGAAATGCTCCGGCAGTGCGGCACGACCGGTGAGCGCCAGCAGAATCTGCTCGCCCGAGCCGGTTCTGGCGCCGATGCGCGCCGCCAGAGCTGTGGCATCGGCGACACACTCTGCCGTCTGCCCGTGCGGCCGCCCGACGGCGTGGCCGATGTCGATGGAGTGCACGACGAGCTCGAAGATGCGCGTGCGCAGGTACTGTGTCAGCTCGATGCCGTGCCCGCCCACCGAGACCACGCGGCCGAGGGGTGCGGCGGCCAGTGACGCGCTGGCCTTCTGCAGGGCATCCGAGATCTTCTCGACCGGATGCTCGCCCAACCAGTTTCCCGCCTCGACGCCGCGCGCCGCCACCGAATCGGGGTCGGAGAAGTCCCGGTAGATGAGCGCGTAGTAGTCCTCGGCGGTGGGCACACCGACGCGCCCGGGATCATCGTGGCCGAGGTAGGTCTCGACCGTCAGAATCGCCCGGGTGGTGTGGCCGACGAGTGAACGAACGTTCCAGGTGCCGAGGGCCGGCAGCTGCCACTGGTCGTCGCCGATCAGGCCGACGAGGTGAACGAATGCGTCGGCGGCCTGGTGGAAGTTGGCTACGGTGCCCATTCTCCAATCGTGGCACAGGCACCCCAGATCTGTGATGGACTTATGCCATGGATGCTCTCTACACCGCAATTGCCCACGCCTCAGGGGGTGGCCGCGACGGCCACGTTCGCTCAGAAGATGACCGCCTCGACCTCGACACCCGCCCGCCCACAGAAATGGGTGGCTCCGGCGAGGGCACCAACCCTGAACAACTCTTCGCGGCCGGCTATTCGGCGTGCTTCCTGAGCGCGCTGCATGTGGTGGGCAAGCGCCTCGGGGTAGACACGACTGACGCTGAGGTGTCGGCCAGCGTCAGCATCGGCAGCAATGGCGAGGGCGGCTTCGGCTTGGCCGTGGAGCTCGACGTGTACGTTCCGAATGCCACGCCCGAGCAGTCGAAAGAGGTCGCCGACGCAGCGCATCTCGTCTGCCCGTACTCGAATGCCACCCGCGGCAACATCGAGGTCACCATCGCCACCGTCGAGTAGACGAGTGCTCGCACTGACGGCGATGCGTCGATGAGTGGCGCATCGCCGCGCCAGGGCGCCATCGTGCTGCAGTTCGTCGCCATGGGGCTCATCTGGGGCAGCAGCTTTCTGTTCATGAAGGTGGCGCTCACGGGCGTAGGTTTCGGCCAAGTGGCGTGGGCGCGCCTTGTGCTCGGCGCGCTCACCCTCGGGCTGATCGTGCTTGTCGGCCGGTTTCGGCTGCCGAGAGAACCCGTGGTGTGGCTGCACTTCCTCGTCATCGGCCTGTTCGGGTCGGCGGTGCCGTTTCTCTGCTTCGCGTGGGCCGAACAGTATGTTTCGTCGAGCCTGGCGAGTATCTACAACGCCGTGACGCCCATCATGACGGCGCTGATGGCGACGCTCGCGTTTCGGGTGGAGCGCCTGAACCGCAACCAGACCACGGGCGTCGCCATCGGCATCCTCGGTACGGTGGTGATCATCGGCCCGTGGGGGTACTCGATGCTGAGCGGCAGCCTCGCTGGCCAGCTCGCGTGCCTCGGCGCGGCCCTCTGCTACGGTTTCGCCCTCAGCTACACCCGCCGCTTTCTGAGCGGCCGGGCCATCGCAGGGGTGCCGTTCGCGTTCATGCAGGTGGGTATGGGGGCGCTGGTGCTTCTTGTGCTGACGCCGGTCGTCGCGCTGTCGCCGTTCACGCTGACGACGCCGATCGTGCTGTCTCTGCTCGGGCTCGGCGCCCTCGGCACAGGGTTCGTCTACGTGTTCAACATCAACGTGTTGCGCACCTGGGGGCCCACATCGGCGTCGACGGTGACGTACATCACTCCCGTGGTGGGCGTGATTCTGGGGGTTCTGGTGCTGGGGGAGACCTTCACCTGGAACGAACCGGTCGGTGCGCTGCTGGTTCTGCTGGGTATCCTGCTCACCCAGAAGCGGCTGCGGCTGTGGGCGGCGCGGCCCGCTGCGCTCGATGGGGTGTGAATCCTCAGCCGTGACGCAATACAGTTCTCGTATGGATGCGCAGACACAGGCCGAACACGACTCACAGGCGGCTGCCCTCGCAGAACTCGAGAGTATTCGGCAGAGTATCGACAACATCGATGCGGCACTCATTCACCTGCTGGCGGAGCGGTTCAAGTTCACGCAGTCGGTGGGGCGCCTGAAGGCCACGCACGGCCTGCCGCCGGCCGACCTCGACCGTGAGGCGCGCCAGATCAGACGCCTGCGCGGGCTCGCCGAAGAAGCGCACCTCGACCCGGCGTTCGCCGAGAAGTTTCTGAACTTCATCGTCGCCGAGGTGATTCATCACCACGTGAAGATCGCCGCTGACACCGGGGTCATCGACGTGGTCGACGTGGTCGACGGCGAAGGCGACCTGCAGCTCTAGCGGGCGGCTTCAGCCTGCGACGGCAGAAGCCAGAGGCCGCGCGGCTTCAGCGCTCACAGATCGAGCGCACCTCTGGCCTGCCGACCAGCCGTTCTGGCTGGCCAGCAGGCCGGGCCCGGGCTACGCCACCGTTTCGCCGAAGCGCTCGGGCAGCGTGGCCCGGTGGGCGCCGAGCAGCTCGGCCAGCCCGATGTGGAACAGGCCCTGGATGTCGAGTGCGGCATCCAATTTGTCGGTCACGCCGATGCGCAGAACCGGGTAGTCGCGGCCTTCGCAGAGCCCCATGAACTTGACGTCGTCTTCGCGGGGAACCGACACGATGACGCGACCGGTCGACTCGCTGAAGAGGGCGGTGGTGAGGTCGACGCCGTCGCGCAGCATGAGCTCTTCGAGCCACACGCGGGCGCCGACACCGAAGCGCATCACGGCTTCGGAGAGGGCCTGCGCGAGGCCACCGTCGCTGAGGTCGTGCGCTGACGCGAGCAGGCTCTGCATGGCGCCGGCGTGCAGCAGCCCGGCGAGAGCGGCCTCGCGACCGAGGTCGACGACCGGCGGTCGGCCGCCGAGGTGATCGTGAATCGTGCCGGCCCACGCCGAGCCGTCGAGCTCGGTCTTGGTGACGCCGAGGAGGTAGATGTTGTTGCCCTCGTCTTGCCAACCGCTCGGGATGCGCCGGGCCACGTCGTCGATCACGCCGAGCACGCCCACCACGGGGGTGGGGTGAATGGGCGCCGTGCCGGTCTGGTTGTAGAACGAGACGTTACCGCCGGTGACCGGGATCTCGAGCTCGAGGCATCCGTCTGACAGGCCCGCGACGGCCTGCGAGAACTGCCACATCACCTCGGGGTTCTCGGGGCTGCCGAAGTTCAGGCAGTCGGTGACGGCGGCCGGCACCGCGCCGGTGACGGCCACGTTGCGGTACGCCTCAGCGAGGGCGAGCTGGGCTCCGTGGTAGGGGTCGAGCTGGCAGTAGCGACCGTTCGCGTCGGTGGCGATGGCGAAGCCGAGGCCCGACTCCTCGTCGACGCGAATCATGCCGCCGTCGTCGGGAAACGACAGCGCCGTGTTGCCCATGACGTAGCGGTCGTACTGGTCGGTGATCCAGCTCTTGCTGGCGAGGTTCGCGCTGCCAAGCAGGGTGAGCGTCTGTGCGCGCAGCTCTTCGGGGTCGGTGGCGCGCGGCAGAACCGCGGCAGTGTCGGCCTGTAGCTTGTCGATCCAGGTGGGGTAGGCGACCGGGCGGTCGTACACCGGGCCGTCGACCGCGACCGTGCGCGGCTCCACATTGACGATCTGCTCGCCGCGCCAGTCGATGATGAGCCGGCCGGTGTCGGTGACTTCGCCCAGAACGCTGGTCTCGACATCCCATTTGGCTACGACGGCAAGAAAAGCGTCGAGCTTCTCCGGCGTGACGACGGCCATCATGCGCTCTTGGCTCTCGCTCATCAGAATCTCTTCGGCGTTCAAGCTCGGGTCGCGCAGCAGCACCTTGTCGAGCTCGATGTACATACCGCCGTCGCCGTTGCTCGCGAGTTCGCTGGTTGCGCACGAGATGCCGGCGGCGCCGAGGTCTTGAATGCCCTCGACCAGCTTCTCCCTGAACAACTCGAGGCAGCACTCGATGAGTACCTTCTCGGCGAACGGGTCGCCCACCTGAACCGCCGGGCGCTTCGTGGGGCCCTTCGCGTCGAACGTGTCGCTGGCGAGAATGGATGCCCCACCAATGCCATCGCCGCCGGTGCGAGCCCCGAACAGCACCACCTTGTTGCCCGCACCGCTGGCATTCGCCAAGTGGATGTCTTCGTGCCGCAGCACGCCCACCGCCAGTGCGTTCACGAGCGGATTGCCCTGGTACACCGCGTCGAAGTATGTCTCGCCGCCGATGTTCGGCAGGCCCAGGCAGTTCGCGTAGAAGCTGATGCCGCCCACCACGCCGTGCACGACCCGCGCGGTGTCGGGGTTGTCAATGGCACCGAAGCGCAGCTGATCCATCACGGCGACCGGCCGTGCGCCCATTGAGATGATGTCGCGAACAATGCCGCCCACGCCGGTCGCGGCGCCCTGGAACGGCTCGATGTAGCTCGGGTGGTTGTGCGACTCGACCTTGAATGTGACCGCCCAGCCCTCGCCGACATCCACAACACCGGCGTTCTCGCCGATGCCCACCATGAGGTTCTTGCGCATCTTCTCGGTGGTCTTCGAACCGAACTGCTTCAGGTAGATCTTGCTCGACTTGTACGAGCAGTGCTCGCTCCACATGACCGAGTACATCGCCAGCTCGCCGCTCGTGGGGCGCCGGCCCAGGATGGCCTTGATCTGCTCGTACTCGTCAGGCTTCAACCCGAGGGCGGCGTACGGCTGCTCTTTGTCTGGCGTGGCCATTGCGACCTCGACGCTGTCGACGGGTGGCCGGCTCGCCCCGGCCTCGATGCCGGTGGTGCTCGCGGTGCCGGCGGTGCCGGCGGCGGTTTCGGCTGTGCTTGCGGCTGTGGTTTCTGCGGTGTTAGACACGCGGAGGGGCTCCTTCGAAGGGCGGCGGTGAGCGCCCCAATTCTACCCGGTACGCGTACGCCGCATCGTGGTGCCGTGGCGGCCTGAGCGAACCGCATGCCCTGTCTCTTATACACATCT
>NZ_JASJXO010000090.1:0-6688 GCF_035018625.1 Subtercola sp. RTI3
AGATGTGTATAAGAGACAGCCGCACCCCTCTGGTGGCTCGGCGATCCCACCCTCCTCGCCGCCTTCTGGCGTTACGAGCGCGCCCTCATGACGAACGACATCGCCGAGCTCGACGTGCTCTTCGCCGCCGGCCCCGACACTGTGCGGAGCGAGGGCGGCTCCGCCCTCATCGGCCACGACGCCATCGCCGCCTTCCGCGCCACCCGCCCGCCTGTTCCGCAGCGCTTTCTCCGCCGTGTGCACCTGCGCACGCTCGACGAGAACTCGGCCGTCATCATCGCCGAATCCGTTCGTCGCGACGGCGGCACCGGTTCGCAGAGCCAGCTCTGGCAGCGCGCCGACACCAGCAGCGCCTGGGCCGTAACTGTGGCGCACGTGTCCATCGTTCCGGGTGTGCAGTTCAGCACCCACTTGCTCACGGGGGAGGAGGAGCGCGCTATCTGGGACACACCCGAGAAGCGCCGGCCGCTCGTCGAGTCGCAGCCCTACGCCCCAGGCTCGAAGCACGTGGGGTCACTGGCGGGCATCCGGGTCGCCGTCAAAGACCTCTTCGCCATCGCTGGCGAGGTCATCGGAGCCGGCAACCCCAGCTTCGCTGCCACCCGCAGGCCCGAAACGGTCAGCTCTGCGGCCGTTCAGGCTCTCATCACCGCTGGCGCGGAAATCACGGGCCTCGCCCAGACCGACGAACTCGCTTTCTCGATCGCCGGCACCAACATCCACTTCGGAACCCCGCCGAACCCCGCTGCCCCCGGCCACATCACGGGTGGCTCAACGAGCGGCCCCGCCTCGGCCGTCGCTCTGGGCCTTGCCGACCTCGCCCTCGGAACCGACACCGCCGGCTCCATCCGCGTTCCCGGCTCCTACACCGGCCTGTTCGGGCTCCGCACCACCCACAACGCCGTCTCCCGCGCGGGCCTGGTCGGCCTCGCCCCGAGCTTCGACACGGTCGGCGTTCTGGCGCGCGACCTGCGCATCCTCCACGCCGGCGCCGTCGCCCTCCTCGCCACCGGCACGCCCGCATCATCCGCATCACCCGCACCCGCCGCGGCCGACGTGTCCCTCCATCCCATCGATAGCGACTTGCTGCCCGGGTCGCCGCACGTCGGGTTGCCGCACGTCGTTGCACCTGCCGCTGCTTCGACCCCCATCACGACCATCCTCACCGACCCGGCCCTCACCGCCCTCGCCGACGACAACACGCAGCTCTCGTTCGGCGCCGCCCTGCGAGCCCTCGCTCTGAACTCCGGAGCATCCGTCGCCCCCAACTCCGCCTCGACCTCCCTCGACCCCGCCGACCTCGACGAATGGTTCACCGCCTTTCGCATTGTGCAGCAGTTCGAGGCCTGGGCCGAAGACGGCGAGTTCGTCACGGAGAACCCTGGCGCCCTCGATCCGGCCATCGCCGAGCGCTTTCGCATCGCCGCGCAGATCACCGACTCCCAGGCTCAGGATGCCCGCGCCACCCTCGCTCGAGCCACCGCCACTCTCGAGGCCGCCATTCCCCTCGGCTCGGCGCTGGCCCTGCCCACCACCTCGAGTGCCGCCCCCTCAACCACCGCCTCTCCCGCCGAGATCGACCGCGTGCGAACCGCCACCCTGCGCCTCACCAGCCTGGCGTCGCTCTCCGGCCTCCCCGCCCTGACCATCCCCTACGGCCGCGTCGGCACCCTCCCGCTCGGCTTCTGCCTCCTCGGCCCGCGCGGCTCCGACCTGCAACTCATCGCCCTCGCCCAGCCGCGCGCCTGACCCTGCCCTCGCTCAACCGCCGCCCTGACCCGCGCGCCGACCGATCGGGCACCTTTTCGCACCCGGTCTGCCTAGACTCGAGGGCATGCCCGACGAAGCGAGTCTTGCCGCCTACTCCGCCAGGGCAACCGAGTACATAGACCGGCTGGGCTCGATGAGTTCCGTTCATCCATCAGACCTCCAGATTGTGTCCACGTGGGCCCTCGACGTTGATGGTGACCTCATCGATGCAGGGTGCGGCCCGGGTCAGTGGACGAACTTTCTCACTCAACTCGGAGTGTCTGCTCGAGGCATCGATCGCGTGCCTGAGTTCATCGCTCACGCCGCAACAGCATTTTCCGCGGCGAACTTCGCAATCGAAAGTCTCGACTCCATCGAGGCAGACACCCATTCGGTCGGCGGAATACTGTCGTGGTACTCGCTGATCCACTACGAGCCCCGCGCGATCCAAGTGCCTCTGCGTGAGTTCGACCGTGTGATCAAGCCCGGAGGCGCACTGCTCGTCGGGTTCTTCGAGGGCCCGGAGGTCGAGAAATTTGCGCACGCGGTCGCCCCGGCCTATCGGTGGTCGGTAGACGCGATCAGCGCAGAGCTCGACCGCGCTGGCTTCGACGTTCTCGAAACGCTCGTGCGAAAGACGGCGGGCCAGCGCCCTCAAGCCGCGCTCAGCGCTCGACGCCGCTGAGATCGGCCGCCTACGAGCTGCCCCCTCCGCTGGGATCGCCGGCGTGCGAGCCGCCCCCTCCGCCACCCTCCCTCATCGGAGAGCGCCCTCACTGCCCACCCGCAAGCGCGCGACGACTCAGCACTTCGGGCGATCCGTACTCCCGCCAAACCCGGCACCGCTGCCAGACCCCGCGCCGCTCTCACCCGAGGCTGTGCACCCACCACCCGTGCCACTCGGCGTGACCACGATCGAATAGTTGCCGCTGGCAGCGCCGCCGGCCCCCGTCGCCGTCACGAAGAAGTCAACACTGCCTGCCGCGGTCGCTGTGCCTGTGATCAGGCAGGTCGCCGCGCCCAGGCTGAGACCCGCGGGGAGCCGACCCGAGGTCACCGCACATGTCGCGGGCGAGCTGCCCGCCGCAAGGATCCCGTACCGGTAGGCGGCACCAACCGTCGCGTTCGGCAGCGTGCCCGACGCGGCCAACGCGGGAGCGGGCGGGTTCACAACGAACGGGTACGTGAGGGCAACCGACGTCGATGCAAAGTTCTTCGCCTCAATGGAGAGGGTCGAATTGCCGACCACCGTGGGCGTGCCGGCGAGGGTCTGCGTTGCAGCGTTCCACGTGAGCCCCGCGGGAGCCGTGCCGCCGAAGAAGACCGTCGGCACCGGGTTGCCGCTCGTGGTCACGGTGTAGCTGTACGGCACGCCGATCGTCGCCGCCGGGGGAGCCGCAGAAGTGATGGCCGCGGCCACCGGCACCCCGGGACTCAGGCTGCTCACCGAAGCGCCCAGCCGGTTGGCCGTGAAGACGGTACTCGTCGACTCGTCGACCCCGATGCCCTTCGGAGCCCTGCCCGTCGGCAGCGTCAGCACCGGCGGAATCTCCGACGTCGTGTCGAACTGCGACACCGACACGTCGAGCGAGTTGCTCGCGAACGCACTGTGCGACGTCTGGTCGACGACGATGCCCGACGGCCCCCGCCCCACGATGAGGTTCGTCACGGTCGGCGTAGCGGCCGCTCCGTCGAACTTCGAAACCCACCCCGCCCGCAGATCGGTCACGAAGACAGCCTTGTTCGACTCGTCGATCGCGACGCCCATCGGCCCGTCACCGACCGCGATCGTCGACATCGTGCTCAGGTCGACAGCAGCCGCCCCGCCCCGCAACTCCGTGGTGGCGCCCTGAAAACGCGAGACTGTGTTGTCGGCGGAGTTCGCAACGAACACCTCGTGCGTCTCGCTGTCGATCGTCACTCCCTCGGGCATCGAACCCACGGCCACCGTCGTGAGCACCGGCGACACGGCCGTACCGTCGAACGCGTAGACGGTGTTACCCGTCGAACTCGTCACGTAGACCACGTGCGTCTGCGGGTCGATCGCTATAGCGCTCGGTGACGGGATGCTCGCAATCACCTGCGCCGTCGGAGCCACGTCATCGGCACAGAACACCGACACCGTGCCGAGCGCAGTGTCAGCCACGAACACCTTACGTGCACCGGCGTCGATCGCAATCGCCATCGGACCGTCACCCACGGCGATAGTCGACACCGGGCCGCCCGGAGTGCGGCCGTCGAAGCGCCGCACGACGTTCGACGATTGGTCTGTGGCGTAGACCTCGTGGCTGACCGGGTCGACGGCCAACGCCGAAGGAATTCCCCCGAGCGCAATCGTCGTCGCGTCACCCGGCGCTGCCGCCGCGCCCGCCGCACCCACGCCGGTCACTGAGGGAATGCCCACAACAAGCCCGGCCACCGCCAGGACGGCGCAGACCATCCCGAGCCGCGACACCGGCACCCACACCGGCACCCGCACCGGCACAGCTCTCACCCCAGCAACACGGCCGCGCGACTTCTTCCACAGGTACATCATGCGCACACTTTACTGAGCAATCATCACTTAAACAAGACGCGCAGGGCACAGACCTCCCAGCGCATCCAACTAGAATCAGAAATCGACTTCCCGCTGCGGCAGAACGCGCTGCGGGCCACCCGGCTGCGACCCCAGGAGTGCCTTCGTGAGCTTGATCGTGCAAAAGTACGGCGGATCATCCGTCGCCGACGCCGAGAGCATCAAACGCGTGGCAAAGCGCATCGTCGAGACGCGCAAAGCGGGCAACGAAGTCGTCGTCGCCGTGAGCGCCATGGGTGACTCCACCGACGAACTGCTCGACCTCGCCCACCAGGTCACCCCCATTCCCGCGCCCCGCGAGCTCGACATGCTGCTCACCGCGGGCGAACGAATCTCCATGGCCCTGCTCGCCATGGCCATCAAGAGCATGGGTCACGACGCACGCTCGTTCACGGGCAGCCAGGCCGGCATGATCACGGATGCCCGGCACGGCCAGGCCCGCATCGTCGACGTCACCCCGGGCCGGGTGCGAGACGCCCTCGACGAGGGGGCCATCGCCATCGTCGCCGGTTTTCAGGGTTTCAACCGTGGAACAGGTGACATCACCACCCTCGGTCGCGGCGGCTCCGACACCACCGCAGTGGCGCTCGCGGCGGCGCTGCACGCTGACATCTGCGAGATCTACACCGACGTCGACGGCATCTTCACCGCCGACCCGCGCGTCGTGCCGAAGGCCCGCAAGATCGACCGCATCACCAGCGAGGAGATGCTCGAGCTTGCCGCCAACGGTGCCAAGGTTCTGTACATTCGCGCCGTGGAATATGCCCGCCGCCACGGCGTCACCCTTCACGTTCGTTCGTCGTTCAACAACAACGAGGGCACGATCGTCTACAACGCTACCGATGAACAAAACAGGGAGAGACCCGTGGAAGAGCCACTGATCGCAGGTGTCGCCACCGACCTCAGCGAAGCCAAGATCACCGTTGTCGGTGTTCCCGACATCCCGGGCAAGGCCGCCCAGATCTTCAACATCGTCGCGAAGACCGGCGCCAACATCGACATGATCGTGCAGAATGTGTCGGCTGCGGCCACTGGCCTCACCGATATCTCGTTCACGCTGCCGAAGTCTGACGGCCAGACGGTTCTCACCACGCTGACCGCCGAGCAGACCGACGTGGGCTTCGCGAGCCTGCAGTACGACGACCAGATCGGCAAGCTCGCCCTGGTCGGCGCTGGAATGCGCACCAATGCGGGCGTCTCGGCCAAGCTGTTCACCGCGCTGTACGAGGCCGGCATCAACATCGAGATGATCTCCACCAGCGAGATTCGCATCTCTGTCGTCACCCGCGCCGACACCGTGAACGACGCGCTCCGTGTCGTTCACACCGCGTTCGGCCTCGACGCCGACTCCGATGCCGTCGTGCACGGCGGCTCCGGCCGCTAACCCGCCCGCCGCCTCCCGTCCCGTCCCGTCCCGTCGCCTCCGTCGCCCCGCGCGTTGGCGTTGGGGTACGGACTTTGTCCGTTTGCGAGTACCGAAAGCGGGCAAAACCCGTACCTCAACGGCTGAACCGAGCGGGATCGGTGGCGCGAAGCGACTGAACGACGGCTTCGGCGACGATCGGAGGCAGGCCGCGAACCTCGGGAACGGCGATGAGCGCTCGCAGAGGGCGGCTGCGGGAGCGAGACCTCAGGACACCGGCCATATCGTCGAGCGCCCGCCCGAGGTTTCGCAGGTTGAGGGCGCTCATGCGAAACACTCGTTCGCCGTGGTCTTCGAGCCGTCGTGTACGGGTGATGTCGATGCGCCACTGCCGCTGCGAGGTTCTGTGCCCGTCACCCTCGTACTCAACGCACACGCGATGGTGCGGGAAGCGCAGGTCTGGTCGAGCCACGAATTCGCCCGAGCTCGTGTAGAGCGGAACATTGACATCGGGCCTGGGCAGGCCCGACGCAGCCATTGCAACACGAACGAGTGACTCAGGCGCAGATTCAGCCCATCCGTCGACCTGTGCGAGGGCATCTCTTGCTGCGCCCCGACCTCGAAGGCGAGTCAGCCGACCAATCACACGGGTCAGATCATCGATGCTCGAGAGCTGGGCCTTCTGTGCGACGATGTGGTCTGCCGCCGCGACAAGGTCGGGCACACTGAGGCTGCCCGCAAGGTCGCACCACAGGCGAGCGGGTGTGACGAGGGGGAGTCCTCGTAGTGTCGTTATCTCGCCCGGCAACACTCGAAGCCGATGGCTCGAAACACTTCGGGCGTCGATTCCAATGAGGGGGGAAGCGGTGGGATGTTGCGCACCCTCCAACTCTCCACCGCGACGTGTCGGCGCCCTGTGAGTAACCGGCTCCGTCGCTACAGGTACGGCTTTTGCCCGGATCTGGCCGTCCCAGCCGTTCAGCTGTCTCTTATACACATCT
>NZ_JASJXO010000091.1:0-6215 GCF_035018625.1 Subtercola sp. RTI3
AGATGTGTATAAGAGACAGCCCTCCGCGGTGCGGCCGCCACCCACCCGGTGCCCGGCTCGAAAACGCGGGCGTAGGGTTGGCTCATGAGTGGTGTGGGCGGCAGGGTCGGGCACGGCGGCGGTGGCGGTCGCGTGGCCCGCGGTGACGTAGACGCCCAGCGCGCGAGAAACGCGGAGGCCCCCGTTGTGGAGCATCTCCTGCAACGCATTGCCTCATTGTTCGCACCCTACAAGCCGCAGATCACCCTCACCGTGATTCTGGTGCTGATCGCCGCCGCGCTCTCGGTGGTGCCGCCGCTGCTCACGCAGCGCGCGTTCGACCAGGGCCTGTTCCCGCCCGGATCCGGCCCGAACGTGCCGGTTCTGGCCCAGATTGTCATCGTGATGATCGTGCTCTACGTCACTTCGACCCTGCTCGGGGTGTGGCAGACCTACCTCACGGCGACCGTCGGCAACAAGGTCATGGGCGCGATGCGGGTTCGGCTCTTCACGCACCTGCAGGCCATGGAACTCAGTTTCTTCACGAAGACCAAGACCGGGGTCATCCAGTCGCGTCTGCAGAACGACGTGGGCGGGGTGGCGGCTGTGCTCACCAACACCATCTCGAGCGTGCTCGGCAACACGGTGACGGTCATCGCCGCCTTCGTGGCGCTCATTCTGCTCAACTGGCAGCTCACCATCGTCGCCGTCATTCTCATGCCGATCCTGGTGATCGCGCAGCGGCGCGTGGGGCAGGTTCGTGCGCGCATCGCCACGAAGACGCAAGAGTCGCTGTCAGACATGACGGCGATCACCCAGGAGACGCTGAGTGTTTCGGGCATCCTGCTGTCGAAGAGTTTCAATCGCCAGAACACCGAGATCGCGCGGTACTCGAACGAGAACGACAACCAGGTGTACCTGCAGGTCAGGCAGCAGATGAGCGGCCAGTGGTTCTTCGCCATGGTGAGCATCTTCCTGTCGAGCATCCCCGCCATCGTCTACCTCGTCGCCGGCTTTCTGCTCGGCAACGGGGCCACCGACATCACCGCCGGCACCATCGTGGCCTTCACCACAGTTCAGGCGCGCCTGCTGTTCCCGCTTCTGGGGCTGCTGCGCGTGGCGCTCGACCTGCAGACCTCGGGCGCGCTGTTCGCCCGCATCTTCGAGTACATGGATCTGAAGCCCGCCATCGCCGACCGGCCCGACGCGGTGACCGTGGCCGCGCATCCCGCCGCCGGCCGGGTCACGTTCGACAACGTGGTGTTTCGGTATGCCGACGCCTCGCCCGCGACGCGGCCGACGCTCGGCGGTATCTCGTTCGACATCGAACCGGGCCAGTTCGCTGCATTCGTCGGGCCCTCCGGTGCCGGTAAGACCACGATCTCGTACCTCATCCCGCGGTTCTACGAGGCGAGCGCGGGCCGCGTGCTGTTCGGCGGCGTCGACGTGCGGGGCCTCAGGCAGGAGTCACTCGTCGCCCACCTCGGCATTGTGAGCCAGGAGACGTACCTCTTTCATGCGACGATCGCCGACAATCTGCGGTATGCCAAACCCGAGGCCACGCTTGTCGAGCTCGAGGCGGCGGCGCGGCTCGCGAACATCCACGACCGCATCATGAGCTTCGACGGTGGCTACGACACCGTGGTGGGCGAGCGGGGCTACCGTCTCTCGGGCGGCGAGAAGCAGCGCATCGCCATCGCCCGCGTGCTGCTGAAGAACCCGGCCGTACTGATTCTCGACGAGGCCACGAGCGCTCTCGACTCCATCTCCGAACGCGTCGTGCAGAGCGCCCTCGACACCGCGGCCCGCGGGCGCACCACCATCGCCATCGCCCACCGGCTCTCGACCGTGGTCGCTGCAGACGTCATCTTCGTCATCGACGACGGTCTCATCGTCGAGCGCGGCACGCACGCCGAACTGCTGGGCGCGGGCGGGGTGTACTCGACCCTCTACAGCGAGCAGGTTTCGGCGAGTTCGTTCTAATCCTGTTGCGCTGACCCCGCCGTTGCCTCGTCTGCTCGGGGCCTCCCCGACGCCCCGTAACCTCGCAACCGGCGCTGGTAAGTTTGAGGGGTGAAGTACGCAGAGACAGTTCTCGACCTCGTCGGCAACACCCCGCTGGTCAAGCTGAACAAAGTGACCGAGGGTATCGCCGCCACCGTTCTGGCGAAGATCGAATACCTGAACCCCGGCGGCTCGTCGAAAGACCGCATCGCCACCCGCATCATCGATGCGGCCGAGCGTGACGGCTTCTTGAAGCCCGGCGGCACCATCGTCGAACCGACCTCGGGCAACACCGGCGTCGGCCTGGCGCTCGTGGCGCAGCAGCGCGGCTACCGCTGCGTGTTCGTGCTGCCCGACAAGGTGGGCGAAGACAAGCGCAGCGTGCTGCTGGCGTACGGCGCCGAGATCGTGGTCACACCCACAGCGGTCGCCCCCGATCATCCTGACTCGTACTATTCGGTTTCTGATCGTCTTGCTCGTGAGATTCCCGGCGCATTCAAGCCCAACCAGTACTCGAACCCCAACGGCCCGCTCTCGCACTACGAGAGCACCGGCCCCGAGATCTGGCGCGACACCGACGGCCGCATCACGCACTTCGTGGCGGGCGTGGGCACCGGCGGCACCATCAGCGGCACCGGCAAGTACCTCAAAGAGGTGTCGGATGGCCGGGTTCAGGTCATCGGCGCCGACCCCGAGGGGTCGGTCTACTCCGGCGGCACCGGGCGCCCGTACCTCGTCGAGGGCGTCGGCGAAGACTTCTGGCCCGCGGCCTACGACCCCACCGTGGTCGACCAGATCATCGCCTCGAGCGACGCCGAGTCGTTCGAGATGACCCGGCGACTGGCCCGCGAAGAAGGCCTGCTCGTGGGCGGGTCGAGCGGCCTCGCCGTGTCGGTCGCCCTCAAGGCGGCGGCGAATCTGCCCGCCGACGCGATCGTCGTGGTCTTGCTGCCCGACAGCGGCCGCGGCTACCTCGGCAAGATCTTCAACGAGAAATGGATGCGCTCGTACGGTTTCAGCCCCGAGCTCACCGAGAGCACCGTACGCGACGTGCTCGGCCTGAAGAACGGCTCGCTGCCCGACCTCGTGCACGCGCATCCGACCGACACCGTGCATGACGCCATCGAGATCATGGCGAAGTACGGGGTTTCGCAGCTCCCGGTTCTGAGCGCAGAACCGCCCGTGGTCATGGGCGAGGTCGTCGGTTCGCTGAACGAGGAGTCGCTGCTCGAGCAGGTCTTCAGCGGTGCCGCCTCGATGCCCGACCATGTGGGGCCCTTCGCCAGTGCACCGTTCCCGCTCATCGGAATCAACGAGTCGGTGAGCGCGGCGCGCCAGGCGTTCACCGGGGCATCCGCCCTGCTCGTGACCGACGACGGCAAACCCGTCTCGGTGATCACCCGGCAAGACCTGCTCAGCTTCTTGAGCGAATAAGCACTTCTGCACCCCCTCACCTGCCCGCTTTCGTAACATACGAATACTCACGCGCCCCCGGGCGTTAGGAATGTCATGCCCCAGTTAGACGCACCAACACCCGCAGCCCAGCCTCAGCGCTTCGAGACCGCCGCCATCCACGCCGGCCAGGAGTTCGACCCCACTACGGGTGCGATCATCCCGCCCATCTACCAGACCTCCACCTTCGTACAAGACGGCATCGGCGGCTTTCGCAACGGCTACGAATACACTCGCGGCGGCAACCCCACCCGCACCTCGCTCGAAACCCTGCTCGCCGCGCTCGAAGGCGCAGCGCACGGGTACTCGTTCTCCTCCGGCCTCGCCGCCGAAGACGCACTGCTGCGCGCCGTGCTCGAGCCGGGCGACCACGTCGTGCTCGGCAACGACGTGTATGGCGGAACGCACCGCCTGATCAACACCATCCACAGCAAGTCGGGCATCACCAACGACACCGTCGAGATGATGGACCTCGACGCCGTTCGCGTGGCCGTGGCCGCTGGCAACACCAAGATCCTCTGGCTTGAAACACCGAGCAACCCGCTCATGAAGATCAGTGACATCGCTGCGCTCGCCGAAATCGGTCACGCTGCCGGCGCCCTCGTCGTCGTCGACAACACCTTCGCCTCGCCCTACCTGCAGCAGCCCCTCGCCCTCGGCGCCGACGTCGTGGTGCACTCGACCACGAAATACCTCGGGGGCCACTCCGACGTGCTCGGCGGCGCCATCGTGCTGAACGATGAAGAACTTGCTGCCAAAGTAGGGTTTCAACAGTTCGCCGCGGGTGCCGTCTCGGGCCCGATGGATGCCTGGCTCACCGTTCGCGGCATCAAAACCCTCGCCGTGCGAATGGACAGGCACAGCGCCAACGCGCAGGCCATCGCTGAACACCTGGTCGGGCATCCGGCAATCGAGCGCATCTTCTACCCCGGCCTCGAGTCGCACCCGGGCCACGCGCTCGCTGCGACGCAGATGTCGGGCTTCGGCGGAATGCTCTCGCTGAGCTTCGTGGCCGGGCCGGCTGCGGCTCGCACATTCGCCGAATCGACCACGCTCTTTCAGCTGGCTGAGTCGCTCGGTGGCGTCGAGTCGCTCGTGGGATACCCCACCGAGATGACCCATGCATCGGTACGCGGTACCAAGCTCGAGGTTCCAGAGAACCTCATTCGCCTCTCGGTGGGCATCGAGAATGTGAACGACCTGATCGCCGACCTCGACCAGGCGCTGCCGAGCAGCTGAGGCCCGGCTTGGGCCGCTGATTATGGCGGCTCTTTTGGGCGGCTCTGCGGGCTAGAGGTCTGCAGAGCCGTACATCGGCGAGTTATAGATCGGCGGAGCCGTACGAGGTCTCATCGGGATTCGCGCCCTCGGCTTCGCTGTCGGCGGCGTCATCTTTCGCGAGAGTCGTGTCTGAGTCCTCTTTATAGAAGATCTGCTTCTCGTCGCGCTCGTTCTCGGCGTCTTCGGCCGACTCGCCCTCTTCGTCAGCCCGCGTGCGTGCGGTGAACGCTTCTTGGCCCGGAACATCGCGTGCGTCTTCAGGAAACTCGCTTGCCAGAAAACCGGGAATGTCGCCCATGGTGACGCCTTTCGATCATGTGCGCTGAGTGCGCTGAGTGCGCTGTTGCACGTGCTTCACGCTAGGCGGCGCCGCGCGGCTGGGCAAGGGGCTCGCTGTGGCCGAGTGTAGGTGGGCGCTAGTTCGGAGGTGCTACTCGCGGGTGAGCCAGGTCGCCGCACCCAGCAGCGGTGCCTCGTCGAGCAGCTTCGACGGACGCAACTCGATCGCCACTGCGAACTCGGGGTCGGCCTCGGCGATGCCTGCCCTGAAGGGCTGCTCGAGAAGATCCCACGAGCGGGAGATCGAACCGCCCGCCACCAGCACGCTTGCCTCGAACTCTGCGAGCCACGGGCCGAGCGCCGCACCGAGAGCGTGCATTGCGCCGTCGAGAACGACCCGGGCATCCGGCTCGCCAGCACGCGCACGCTCGGCAATGGTCTTCACTTCGACGCTGGTTGCCGTGCGGCGCTCGTACGCGGCGATGATCGCGCGCGTCGAGACAGCGTCTTCGAGGGGAGCGCCGTCGATCTGCAGCAGGTGAACGGTTCCGTTGGTCGGAACGTCTGCGCGGTGAGCGATCGGTTCGCCGCGGTCGAGAAAGGTGGAGCCGACCCCGGTTCCGAGGGTGATGCAGACCGCGCGGTTGTGGCCGCGGGCTTCGCCGAACATCCACTCGCCGATGCCGTATGCCGCTGCGTCGTGCAGAAAACGCACTCTCTCGGGTGCTGTGCCCAGCCTCTGTGCGAGCTCATGGCGCAGATCGACATTCGCGAGGTGTTCGAATTTCGCGACGTTCACGAAGGTACCGATTCCGCGCTCGAAATCGAACGGGTCGGGCATCGCGATGCCCCACCGTGTGTTCTCGATGTCGCCGAGCTCGCGGCACGCGTCGGCCCAGCCCGCAAGAATCTCCTCCGCGGGGCCGTGCGGGTCGATGTCGCGGCCGGAGGTCTGCGTGATGGTGGCCATGCCGTTCGCGAGTTCGACTGCGGCGGCGGTGATATGGCTGCCGCCGATGTCGATCACGTGAACGAGGTCGGCGGTTGATTCGGTGGTCACGGGATGATCGTTCCTTCGCTCGGGCGGGCCACGACGATTTTACTGGGCGGGGTGGTCGAAAAGTTTTTGAGATTTTTTTCTGCGGGGGTCGATTTGGGCCCTATTTGTTGAGTGAATGTCAGTGGTTGGTGGTTGACTTGGGTCATGAACGAATCGCCCA
>NZ_JASJXO010000092.1:0-5953 GCF_035018625.1 Subtercola sp. RTI3
AGATGTGTATAAGAGACAGGAGAGGAGCTGCGCGGTGCGGTAGGGCATGAGCTGGCGCAGCACGATCGAGGTCGAGGTGCGCCGGATGCCCCGGCAGCGCAGGATTGCCTGGCCCACTTCGTACAGATGGTCGGCATTGCGGGCGATGACCTGGCAGATGATGTCGTCGGCTCCGGCGATGGCCGAGCATTCGATGACCTCGGGGATGCCCGTGAGGGCGGTGATCGTCTGGTCGAACAGCTCCTGGTCGACCTCGGCCGTGACGAACGCACGCAAACCGAACCCGAGCGCAGACGGTTCGATGCGCACGCTGTTCGGCCGCAGCACCGGTGCCGGCGTGCCCGACGCCCCCGTTCCGGCCGCGCCCGCCCCGGCCGCGCGACCCGCCATGCGCTCGAGCCGCGTCTGCACCGTCGCCCGCGCCAACCCGAGCCGCTCTGCCAGCAGCATGACCGGCGCACGCGGCTCGTCGTCGAGCGCCCGCAGTATGCGCCGATCGGTGCCGTCGAGAGTAGACATTGTGTGCCCTTTCTGCGAGCCGAGACTGACGATACCGATCATATTGCACAGCCGAACGGATGCTCGTTGCGCACACTGTCCGGTCTTGTTGTACTGGCAGCATGACACAAGACCTCGAGGCGCCCGCCAGCCAAGCCCGCCCCGCCGCCCAGCCCCGCATCACCGTCGGCGCCTACCTCGCCACCCGCCTCGTTCAGCTGGGCGCCCCGCATCTGTTCGGCCTGCCCGGCGACTTCAACCTGAGCCTGCTCGACGAGATGCTCGCCATCGATGGCGTCGAATGGGTGGGCTGCACCAACGAGCTGAACGCGGCGTACGCTGCCGACGGGTACGCGCGCATCCGGCGCGGCATCGGCGCCGTCGTCACCACCTTCGGCGTAGGCGAGCTCAGCGCCATCAACGGCGTGGCCGGCAGTTTTGCCGAAGACGTTCCGGTCGTGCAGATCACCGGAATGCCCTCCACCGCCGCACAGTCGGCCGGCGCTCTGCTGCACCACACCCTCGCCGACGGCGCCTTCGACCACTTCGTTCGCGCCTACGAGCAGGTCACCGCAGCCTCGGTCGTCGTGCGCACGGCCACCGCCCCGGCCGACATCGACCGCATCCTGCTCACCGCACTGAACGAGTCGAAGCCCGTCTACCTCGGCATCCCGGCCGACGTCGCCGTGTCGCTCGTCTCGGCCGCGAACCTGCGTTCGCCGCTCGAACCGTTCGGCAGCAATGCGCGTCAGCTGCAGCGCTTCACCGAGGCCCTCCGCCAGGCCGTCTTCACGGCACCGAGTGCGGCGGTTCTGGTGGGCCCGCGCGTTCATCGCCGCCAACTCGAGCCGGTCATCCGCTCGCTCGCCGAAGCACCCGGCGTCTACATCGCCACGCAGAGCGGCTCGAAAGCCATTCTCGACGAGTCGCACCCCGCCAGCGTCGGCACCTACCTCGGCGCCCACACCCGCACCGAGGCCGCTCGCCGCGCCATCGACGAGGCGCCCCTGCTCATTCTCGCCGGAACCATCATGAGCGACCTGCTCACCGGCTTCTTCACCCACCGCTTCAACCCCGACGACGCCGTCGAGCTCGCCGTCACCTGGGCGCGGGTCGGCGAAACCACCTTCTTCGGAATCCAGCTCGAAGACTCCCTGCGTGTTCTCAACGACGTGCTTCAGGATGCCCGGCTCGACCCCCTCGCATCCATCGACCCCGGCCGCCCGCTCGTTGCCCCCGGTAGAGCCGGCACCACCCCCCTCGACCACGAGGCGTTCTGGCCGGCGGTGCAGGGTTTTCTCAGCCCCAACACCGTTCTGGTGGCGGAGGCGGGCACCGCGTTCTTCGGAGCCATCGACCTCACCCTTCCCGACAACAGCGACCTGCTCGGCCAACCGGTGTGGTCATCGATCGGTTACACGCTGCCGGCCACGCTCGGCGTCTGCATCGCCGAGCCTTCGAAGCGAGCGGTGCTGATCATCGGCGACGGCTCGGCCCAGCTGACCGTGCAGGAGCTGGCGACCATCCTGCACCGAGGCCTGACGCCCGTCATTCTGCTGCTGAACAACGGCGGTTACACCATCGAGCGGGCCATTCAGAGCCCCTCGGCCGTCTACCAAGACGTGACGCCGTGGAACTACACGGCGCTGCCCGCCGCCTTCGGCGCCGCCGACCGTGCCGTGACCCTCACTGTGCGCACCCGCGACGAGCTCGCGGAGGCGCTCGCGATGGCATCCTCGACCACCGACAAGGCCGTTCTGATCGAGGTCATGCTGCCGGCGCTCGACTCGCCGCGTCTGCTGACGGCGCTCGGCGAGGGGCTCTCGTCGGCGAATGCGCCGGTGGGGGCAGGCGCGACGACGCTGGCCCCAGCGTAGGCGATTGAGTCTCGGCGGCAGGGGGCTGAGTGTCGGTGGCGACAGTTAGCATTGGAGCCATGGTCACAGCCCTCTACCGCCGCTATCGACCTGAGACGTTTGGCGAGATGATCGGCCAGTCCCAGGTCACCGAGCCGCTGATGACCGCGCTCCGCACGAACCGGGTCAACCACGCCTACCTCTTCTCGGGGCCGCGCGGGTGCGGTAAAACCACGTCGGCGCGCATCCTCGCCCGCTGCCTGAACTGCGCAGAAGGCCCCACCGACACCCCGTGCGGTGTGTGCCCGAGCTGCGTCGAGCTGTCGCGCGACGGCTCGGGTTCGCTCGACGTGGTCGAGATCGATGCGGCCTCGCACAACGGTGTCGACGATGCACGCGACCTTCGCGAACGAGCCGTGTTCGCCCCCGCCCGCGACCGCTACAAGATCTTCATTCTCGACGAGGCGCACATGGTGACGCCCCAGGGGTTCAACGCCCTGCTGAAGATCGTCGAAGAGCCGCCAGAACACATCAAGTTCATCTTCGCCACCACCGAGCCCGACAAGGTCATCGGCACCATTCGGTCGCGTACGCACCACTACCCTTTCCGGCTCATCCCGCCCGCTCAGCTGCTCGAATATGTTCAGTCGCTCTGCGAGATCGAGGGCGTCGCTGTGGCACCCGGCGTTCTGCCGCTCGTGGTTCGCGCCGGCGGCGGTTCTGCGCGCGACACTCTGTCTCTGCTCGACCAGCTCATCGCGGGTTCCGACAGCAACCGCATCGAATACGAGCGCGCTGTCGCCCTGCTCGGCTACACCCATGCGTCACTGCTCGGCGAGGTCATCGATGCGCTGGGGTCGCACGATGCAGCGGCTGCGTTCGGGGCCGTCGACCGGGTCATCCAGACCGGGCAAGACCCCCGTCGTTTCGTCGAAGACCTGCTCGAGCGCCTGCGCGACGTCATCATCGTGGCAGCCACGGCCGACGGTGCCGCGGCGGTTCTGCGTGGAATGCCGAGCGACGACATCCTGCAGATGCAGCAGCAGGCCGCGCTCTTCGGGGCCGCCGAACTCTCACGCACCGCCGACATCGTGAACGCCGGGCTCACCGAGATGACCGGCGCCACCTCGCCGCGGCTGCACCTCGAACTGATGATCGCGCGCGTTCTCGTGCCGGCCAGCGACGACACCGCTCGCGGCGCGCTCGCGCGGGTCGAGCGGCTCGAGCGCCGCGTGGGGGTCGCATCGGCTGACGCTCTGCCGTCGTTCGGTGCTGCGGTGCAGGGTGCGGGCGGGTCGGCGGGCGGGTCGGGGCGCGGTGCTGACGAGTCTGTTGCCGGCTACTCGGCGCCTGGCGGGGTTGCGTCGCCCATTGCGCGGCTTCCACTCGCGCCGGTGCCGGTTGTCGCGCCCGTGCCGGTTAGTGCTTCTGTGCCGGTTGCCGCTTCTGTGCCGGTTGCTGCTTCTGCTGCAGCTGACGTTGCGGCTGCTTCCGCGCCCGAGTCTGCGCCCGCTTCTGGGGCAGGCGTACCTGCTTCCGCGCCCGCCTCCGATGCGCCTGTTGTGGTCGTTGCGCCTGATTCTGACGCGGCACGCTCCAGTGCGGTGCCCGCCTCCGAGGCGATCCCCGTTTCCCCGGTACCGGCTGCCGCCCCGGCCACTGCGGGCGCTTCAGTCGCTGCATCACCGGCACGTGCCGCAGAATTTCCGACTGCGGCGGCTCACCTTGGTACGGTGCCCGGCGGGGTGACCTTCCAGCAGCTCAAAGACTCGTGGCCCGAGATTCTCGAGGTCGTCGAGAAGGCCAAGCGATCAGCATGGATGGTCGTCTACACCGGCTCGGTCCGTGCTCTTTCTGGCGATGTGCTCACCCTCAGCTTCCCCAGCGAGAACGACGTCGAGAGTTTCAAGCAGAAGCAGGCCCCCGGGCAGCAGGGTGTGAGCGAGTACCTTCGCCAGGCCATCCTCGAGGTTCTGGGGCTCCGCGTGAAGTTCATCGCCCGCGTCGACGCCCCGGGTCATTCGCCTGCCCCCGCCGCCTCGCCGATCTCCACCAGCGCAGGTGCGCCCCGCTCGCAGCCCAACCGCGCGGCCGAGCCCAACCGCGCGCCAGACCGCTCAGCGTCACGCCCGCCCGCGGCTGGCCGCCCGCCCGCATCCCGTCCGACCTCGGCACCAACCCAGACAGCGCCGACCCAGACAGCGCCGACCCAAACAGCGCCGACCCAGACAGCGCCGACCCAAACAGCGCCGACCCAGACAGCGCCGACCCAGACGGGCGCGAAGGCCTCATGGCCGACCGTCGCCATTCCGGTGTCGGCCCCTGAGAGCGACGATGAGCCCGTGCGTGCGGGAGCCATCGTCGTGAACATCCCCGTGTCAGACATCCCCGACGACATTCCCGAGGGAGCCCTGCCCGAGTACGACGCGTCCGTGACGTGGGCCGACCCGGGCGACGACATCCCGTTCGACGACGGCCCCACCGATTTCGACCCCCGCGATGCCGCGCGCCCCCAGCGCCGAGCAGGCAACGGCGGTGCCAGCGCCACCGCGAGCCCCAGAACCACCGCACCCCCCACCTCGGCCGCCCCCGGCCAGCAGCCGGGCCTCGCAACCCGACCAGGCACCCCGGCCCAGCGCCAGCAGCCCGGAACCACACGCATCCCCCAATTCGGCGAGAAGCAGCGCTACGGCGAAGCCGTCGTGCGCGAAATTCTCGGCGCCAGCTTCATCGAAGAGCGGCCCGTCGTCGACCGACCCGCCCCCAACCGGGAAGACTAGGCTGCCCCCGCATGTACGAAGGAATCATCCAGGAACTCATCGACGAACTCGGCCGCCTGCCCGGCATCGGGCCGAAGTCGGCGCAGCGCATCGCGTTCCACATTCTGCAGACAGAGACGTTCGACGTCACCCGGCTCGCCGAAGTGCTGATCGAGGTGCGCGACAAGGTGCACTTCTGTTCGGTCTGCGGCAACGTCTCCGAACAGGACACGTGCAGCATCTGCCGCGACCCGCGCCGCTCGCAGAACGTCATCTGCGTCGTCGAAGAGGCCAAAGACGTGGTCGCCATCGAGCGCACCCGCGAGTTCCGCGGCCTCTACCATGTGCTCGGCGGAGCCATCAGCCCCATCGACGGCATCGGCCCCGACAACCTGCGCATTCGCGAGCTCATGCAGCGCCTCGCCGACGCCAGCATCGAAGAGGTCATCATCGCCACCGACCCCAACCTCGAAGGCGAAGCCACCGCGACCTACCTCTCGCGCCTGCTCACCGTTCTCGAGATCAGGGTCACCCGCCTCGCCTCAGGCCTGCCCGTCGGCGGCGACCTCGAGTACGCCGACGAAGTCACCCTGGGCCGCGCCTTCGAAGGTCGCCGCCTCGTCGAAAAGTAGCCGATAGGCTCGCCTCAGCACTGGTGCCGACGCGCCGCCACGTGCGCACGTCGCCGCACCCCGCTCCTCACCAGAACGGAACACACCCCATGAGCGACGACACCACTGCTCCGGATGCTCTCGCCCCAGCTTCGGCGGGGCCGCCGACCGCTGGCACCGCCCTCCCCGGCGCGACCCCCGTCTCCTCGCCTGTCTCTTATACACATCT
>NZ_JASJXO010000093.1:0-5846 GCF_035018625.1 Subtercola sp. RTI3
AATACGAGACCATCATGAACAGATCAGCCGCAATCGCGGCGTGACTAGAAAGTGTCACCTACTCGTGCAGCAGACCCTGGAATCGTTTTGGTCCAGCATGCAAATCGAGCTGCTCAACCGAAAGAAATGGCGCACCCGAGTCGACCTGGCCAACGCGATTTTCGAGTACATCGAGATCTTCTACAACCGCCAACGTCGACATTCGAAACTCGGATACGTGACGCCTACCGAGCACGAGCTACGCTTCAATCAAACATCCATCCCAGCCTGACCCTCACACCACTACGGGTAACCAAACCGTAGGGCACGTCAACCAAACCTTCAGCAGTCCCGGGCCTAGAGTTTGTCGAGCATACGGCGCATCGCGCGCGGCTGCCGACATCCCATTCCAGCTCGAAACGTTATCGGTTAGCCGGCGGTCCTCAATTATCGCCAGCCGTTACTTCAGGTTGAGAGGGCTTACTTCTCGGTCAGAAGTAGCTGGGTCGACTCGGTTCAGGACTTTCCGGTCGGCGACCCGCTATCCTGTCTACGCCTATCAGTTTCTCAGCGCACGCCCCGGCCTCGGAGTGCCCGGTTTCGAACCACACGTTCGGAAGGGTGCCGAGGTAGTCCTTGAATATGGCAGCCACTTTCCCGTTCGCATTGTTCATGGCGACGACTGGTTTACCCATTAGGGCTGCCAGCACTGCACCGTGTAAACGATCTGTGATCACAATCTCACCGTGGCTCAGAATTCGTTGCGCGCTCCGCACGTTCAGGTTCGCTATTGCAAGGTAGGTGCGCCGTTGCAGAGGGTACAGGGGTCGTCGAAGGAAACCCACGCGCCGAACAAGTGCCCCAGGAAGGTGGAGTACCTTCCAAGCCAACTCGTCTCGCGCATTCAATCCCCAGTCGGCTCCACGGCGTGTAATATATCCGGACATTTTGGCGTACGCACGAACGCTCTCAGAGTCCCGCCGCATGAGCTCGACCACATCGACATCACTAACTCCGCCTGCTAGGCGACCTACACCCAACGCCAAATCGGGGCAAAATAGAACCTCAGTACTAGCGAAGCTCTCCGTTGTCTCCCGCACGCCAACGTGATCGCGTATGAGTATGGTTAGGTTTGGGTGCGCCGAGTAAACCGACTGCGCCTCGGACAAGGCTTGTTCGGTAATAAATTCAATTCCCTGCGGCAACTGAATGACACGGCGGTCATGATTCTCCGCGATGACGCGTTCGCGAAACTTCTGCGTCTCAGGCCAACGATCACCGAAGTTACCGCCGCCCTGGAGAAGAATAGGCCCGCGTTCTGACAACCGACCGTCAAGGTCAGATTTGTTGTATCGAGTGGCGTCTGCGATGTACTCCACCCTTATGCCCATTCGCTTCAGATACGCCAATGTACCCAAAAATATGAGGTGGTCCCCCGAATTCTTATGGTTCGGAAAGTCGACCAGTGCCACGCAATCGCCTCGCTGCAACAGGCCGCCAAGTATAGCCATCGTCTGTTCTTGGATCGTGGTCAGCGCAGTTTCCAATTATTCCCCCAGATGCTCGAGGCTCGTCATCGCGTCGAGCTTACGAATTGAAATTCTACCTCTTGGCATGTTTGGAGCAAACTACATGCAAGCGGATTTCTTGTCCATGCATAGTGGTCTCTTCGCACGCTGGAAGCCTTCGGGACGCCGAGCTGGCTCCATGCGCTCACAATAAATCCCCTCCTCATCAACGTAATAGCTGATCGCCACCACCTCAAAACTGGCACCCACGCAATACCAACCTCTACATTGTTGATGGCAAATCCGCATGGGGCCACAGCTGCCGACGCGTCGGGCGCCCCTCAGCAAGCCAGCGTTCGACCTGCATCGTCAGTAGTCCTTCATTTGTGCATCACTCGGGGTTGGTGCGAACATTTTCGCCCACGAGCCCACTTCAACCTCCATCCGGGACGACCAGTAACAGATGCCCCAACGCTGAAGACGGGTCCGAGCTAGATTGCCGCGGCGTGTCCCGCGAACTCTATCTAAGACAGCCCGGCCCCTGGCCGACCCTGTCCCTCTCGGTGTCGAAGAATAGACCCCCAATGGAAGGAACGCTGCCCCCCTCCAACCCCTCATTCAAGACCGTCGGACCGACGGCTGCGAAGCGCAGTTATCGTCACTCGCCATCAATGATCGCTGTTGTAATCAAAAGCGAATCGCCGCCATATAAAAAGCAGATATTTCACTCTTCGCAGAGAGTAACCAGATTCCTCACGAGTCATGGGGTCTTAACAAACGGGGCATCCGTCGAGGCAGCTTGGTTCTGGGCATAGACAGTCAACCTGAAGGAATAGCTTCCTGCCGGAGCTGCACCAGCGCCCGTTACGTTACCTTCCCAATATTCGGATTGGGGCCCAGAATCAAAGGTGGTTCGTGTTTCTAGGGTTCGCACTACCGTTCCACCCGAATCTATGATCTGGATCGTCGCCACCGTCCTGTCTCCGGCAACCCAGTTCATAGCCAAGGCTTGGCCTACCTTTGAGCTCGATGCGCTAACTTGAGGCTTTGAAACGACGAAGGAAGGATCGGCACTAATCGCCAATTGAGCTACGCCGCCGCTGTTTGCGAGTGGTGTATGGGTGACTCCGTTTCGTAGGAATACTCCTGGGTCGAGCGAACGCACGGTTATGGTGCCGGAATTAGTACTGTAAATGGCTTGCGTAATTCCCTCTGAGCCATTGAGCACCAGCCCTCGGGTCACAGTTCCATAGTGTGAGGACAGATCGTCGAGGAAGATTTGACCGCTGTTCAAACCAGAAAACGTCGACTTATAGATGAAGATCGACTTGATGGTTATGGGATAGTCGATTTTGGCGTCGGCATTGCCCCCGCCCTGACTAGTCGCCCCGCCGTCTAGATAAAGCGTCATTCGTTTCCACGCCTGCACAGACGAGTTCCCGATGAGACCCTGGAAGTTCTCTCCCGTCGCGTCAGAAAATTTAATGTAGATCGGACTGTCCGTCATATCGCCGTATGTCCATAACGAAATAGCAGATGGTTCTCCAGCAACCTTTTGGTTCGTCAGCAACTCGACCCCGGTTGAGGCACCGCTAAAGTTGTATGTCAGATTTGCCCCGGCTACACCGCCGTGACGTCCCGATCCAATATTTAGCGATGCGGAGCCGCCACTCAGCATCGAAACCTTCCAAGGCGAAGCTGAAGCCATGTCGTCTACTAGGGTCGACTTGCCATCGGCTGTCGGTGAGATCGGGCCAGCGACAGTCTGCTGATACAAAGCGGCGCCAACTCTCAACAGCGCAGAATAGGCAGGCTTTTGCCGGCCGGCCGATTCGATCAGGCCATAATTGTCAAGGGTGCTTCCACTTGAGCCATAGTCGACGAGATTCCACCAAGCGATTGAGGCGACACCGCGCGAAGCTGCAGATAGGTAAGCGCGTGACAGAAAACTCGCCTGATCAGCCTCTGACACACCACTCCTGCAGGTCGGGCTGACCGTGCAGCTAGACCATGAGAGTTCAGTGATCCAAATTTTCTTGCCCGGCGAATATTTGGCGATGTATGCCGCGGCGGTGTCGAGCCAGTTGCCGAACTCACTCGTTTCCGGCGATGTATTGACGAAAGTGTGCAAGCCAAGTCCATCGAAGGACGAAAGTACGTTGTTCGCCCGGAGGGTTTCCATAAATGGGTAGTCAAACCCGACAAGCCCACCAGTGAGAACTGTTGCCGAGGGGTCTTCGGCCTTGATTGCAGCGTATGTCAGCTTCAGCATGCGTGAATACGCGTTTGCGTCCGGTGAGGGCATCCAGAAAGACGAGGAGTCTGGCTCATTCCAGACCTCCCAAACATGAACGCTTGACTTATAACGATGAACTACCGCTACGGCATAGTCGACATAATCCTGAATGTTCGTGGGGGGATAATATTCAACATTCGCAGCGGGAGTTCCCGCCGGTGCCGAAGATGCCCAAGGTGCGCTGTACACCAGCTTTCCGATTATGCTCAGATTCCTTGCACTTGCGACTGCAACAGTCTGGTCGAATTTTGGCCAATCATACGAGCCATTGGATGGCTCGATTCGTTTCCATTCGAATTCTTCTCGGTCATAGTTTACGAACGCGGCCTCCATCGCTGCTGCTCGCTGATCAGCCTCCTGGGGGGAATCGAGCGTCGATATCTCTCCGTTGACACTGACTGGCGATGAATTGGTAGCCGACTGGGGGCGGGCCGCCACTCCAAGGAGGAATGGCGCACCTCCGCGAGCTGGGGTCGCGCTCAAACTGCCGTCGGGCGTACCGTCGTAGCTAAGCACCGAGTTGACGTTGCCCGCTAGCTGCATGCCTTGGTCGCTCATGCCGTCCCAGGAAACCGAGACTGTTTGGGCGCTTGCAGCTGTTCCGCTAAAAGTCTTCGTCAGGCCGCTCGCGTCTTTCAGCTCCAGCTTGTAGTCGCCTCCAGCTCCAGCAGCGAATGTGATGTTCGCTGTCTGACCTGCGGATGGTGCAAAGTTTGCTTGGCCACTGGCGTTGGGTGTGGTCCAGTTGTCCGTGATTGTTCGGATGTTATCGAGCAGGATTGTCCCCGTAGCGGGTTGGCTCCCGTTCCGAACGATCGTGATGTTCGTGAGGCTAAGAGGAGCATCCAGAACACCATTGGCATTTCCCCCGGAAGAGGAAGTCGGGGGTTGAGTCAGGTCAACAGTGACCGTTTTCCACGTCGTGTATCCCATCGCGTCGACGCGGTAGTAGAAGCGTTCACCGGACGCATCAGTGAGCCACACATAAAGGGTGTTATAGCTCCCGTCGCCTTTCACATCAATCTTGAGCGCAGAGTAAATATTTGTGGCAAACGGAGTGGGCGTGGCCTTCGGGACAATTTTCACATCGCCTGCGCTGAGATCGTAAGTCAGAGCAGTTGCCGCACTGCCTTCAGTGTGATCAGACGAAGCTGCGATCGCGACCGTACCGGCGCTTCTTTGCCAAGAAGCCCCCCCGTCTTCGAATCCCTCAACCACAACAGCGTTGGAAACATCCGCCTCAGCAACCGCAGTGAGACTTTTGTTTCCGCTGGAAGGCATGGGCGCGGTGAGCGCCCCATTCGGAGTGATGTCGTAGCTGAGAGACGCGGTGATATTGCCGAGCATCGCGGCACCGGTGTCATCTTTTCCATCCCAAGTAATGGACTGCTGCCCAGGCATGTTGATGGTTGCAGCAACCGTGCGCGTTTTCGCAGTGGTGTCTTTGAGGAGGAGTTTGTAGTCGCCCGAGGTCCCGGCAGCGAATGTGATGTTCGCTGTTTGACCCTTGGATGGAGAAAAATAAGCCGTGCTGGCGTTGGGTGTGGTCCAGTTGTCCGTGATTGTTCGGATGTTATCGAGCAGGATTGTCCCCGTAGCGGGTTGGCTCCCGTTCCGAACGATCGTGATGTTCGTGAGGCTAAGAGGAGCATCCAGAACACCATTGGCATTTCCCCCGGAAGAGGAAGTCGGGGGTTGAGTCAGGTCAACAGTGACCGTTTTCCACGTCGTGTATCCCATCGCGTCGACGCGGTAGTAGAAGCGTTCACCGGACGCATCAGTGAGCCACACATAAAGGGTGTTATAGCTCCCGTCGCCTTTCACATCAATCTTGAGCGCAGAGTAAATATTTGTGGCAAACGGAGTGGGCGTGGCCTTCGGGACAATTTTCACATCGCCTGCGCTGAGATCGTAAGTCAGAGCAGTTGCCGCACTGCCTTCAGTGTGATCAGACGAAGCTGCGATCGCGACCGTACCGGCGCTTCTTTGCCAAGAAGCCCCCCCGTCTTCGAATCCCTCAACCACAACAGCGTTGGAAACATCCGCCTCAGCAACCGCAGTGA
>NZ_JASJXO010000094.1:0-5749 GCF_035018625.1 Subtercola sp. RTI3
AGATGTGTATAAGAGACAGCCCCAGACCCCCCGCACCGGAGACACCACCCAGACCGCCGCAGAGCTCGCCGCGAGCTGGAAGACCGACGCCCGCTGGAACGGCATCGAACGCGACTACAGCTCCGACGACGTGGTGGGCCTTCGCGGCTCGGTGACCGAAGAGCACACCCTGGCCCGCCGCGGCTCCGAGCGACTGTGGGAGCTGATCCACAGCGAGGAGTGGGTGCCCGCCCTCGGCGCGCTCACCGGCAACCAGGCCGTTCAGCAGGTGCGCGCCGGCCTCAAGGCCATCTACCTCTCGGGCTGGCAGGTTGCCGCCGACGCTAACCTCAGCGGCCAGACCTATCCCGACCAGAGCCTGTACCCGGCCAACTCGGTGCCGAGCGTCGTTCGCCGCATCAACAATGCACTGCTGCGCGCCGACCAGATCGAGACGAGCGAAGGCCTGCCAAAACGCGAGTGGATGGCGCCCATCGTGGCCGACGCCGAGGCCGGCTTCGGCGGCCCGCTGAACGCGTACGAACTCATGACGAGCATGATCGCCGCCGGCGCCGCGGGCGTGCACTGGGAAGACCAGCTCGCCAGCGAGAAGAAGTGCGGGCACATGGGCGGCAAGGTGCTCGTTCCCACGGGCCAGCACATTCGCACGCTGAACGCGGCGCGGCTCGCGGCCGATGTGGCGGGCATCCCGAGCCTGATCATCGCGCGCACCGACTCGCTCGCGGCGAACCTGGTGACGAGCGACGTGGATGACCGTGACAAGCCTTTTCTGACCGGAGACCGCACCGCCGAAGGCTTCTACGAGACCCGGCCCGGAATCGACACCGTTCTGGCCCGTGGCCACGCCTACGCTCCCTACGCCGATCTGCTGTGGGTGGAGAGCTCGGAGCCCGATCTCGAACTGGCGCGCACGTTCGCCGAGAGCATCCACCGGGAGTTCCCGGGCAAAAAGCTCGCCTACAACTGCTCGCCGTCGTTCAACTGGAAGAGTCACCTCGACGACGACACCATCGCGAAGTTCCAGCGCGAGCTCGCGGCGATGGGGTACGCCTTCCAGTTCATCACGCTGGCCGGTTTTCACGCCCTCAACCACTCGATGTTCACGCTGGCTCGCGACTACTCCGAGCGCGGCATGAGCGCCTACGTCGAGCTGCAGGAGGCGGAATTCGCCTCGGAGGCCGACGGCTACACCGCCACGAAGCACCAGCGCGAGGTGGGCACGGGGTACTTCGACCGCATCGCCACCGCGCTCAACCCCGCGAGCGCCACCCTGGCTCTCGTCGGCTCGACCGAGTCGCAGCAGTTTCACTGACCCGCCACGTGCACCCGCCACCTCCACCTCCCCTTCAACAACACACCTCACCCGCACACCTCACCATCACACCTCACCCGCACACCTCACCGTCACACCTCACCGTCGCAAAGGAGCACGACCATGACCACGCACACCTCCACCCCGGCCTCCACCTCCACCTCCACCCCGGTCAACACCCACTCCCGCCTCGAGACCCTGGGCTCCGACGAGCCCCGCTTCGACGAGATTCTGACCCCGGATGCCCTCACCTTCGTCACCCGCCTGCACGACCAGTTCGGCCACCGCCGCCAAGAGCGGCTGCACGAACGCATGGCCAGCCGCCGCTCGGTCGAGAACGGCCGCGACTTTCGCTTTCTGACCGAGACCGCGCCGATTCGCCGCGACCCCGACTGGCGCGTCGCCGGCGCGGGCCCCGGCCTTCACGACCGCCGGGTGGAGATCACCGGCCCCACCGACCGCAAAATGACGATCAACGCGCTCAACTCGGGTGCCCAGGTGTGGCTGGCCGACCTCGAAGACGCCACCAGCCCCACCTGGCAGAACATCATCGGCGGGCAGCTCTCGCTGTTCGACGCCATTCGCCGCCAGATCGACTTCACGAGCGACGAGGGCAAGCCGTACCGCCTCACGACGGGCGAGCTGCCCACCATCGTCATGCGCCCGCGCGGCTGGCACCTGGTGGAGAAACACCTGCGCTTCACCGACCGCGCCGGCCAGAGCCAGGCGGCCTCGGCGTCGCTCGTCGACTTCGGGCTCTACGTCTTTCACAATGCGAAGGCGCTCATCGACGGCGGTCGCGGTCCGTACTTCTACCTGCCGAAGATCGAGAACCACCTCGAGGCGCGGCTGTGGGACGACATCTTCACCTACTCCGAGAACGCCCTGGGCCTCGAGCACGGCACCATTCGGGCCACCGTTCTGATCGAGACCATCTCGGCCGCCTTCGAGATGGAGGAGATTCTCTACGAGCTGCGGGAGCACTGCGCCGGCCTGAACGCCGGCCGCTGGGACTACATCTTCAGCTTCATCAAAAGTTACCGGGGCCGGGGCCCGCAGTTCGTCTTTCCCGACCGCGACCGCATCACCATGACCGTGCCGTTCATGCGTGCCTACACCGAACTGCTCGTGGCCACCTGCCACCGCCGTGGGGCCTTCGCCATCGGGGGCATGAGTGCGTTCATCCCGAACCGTCGTGACCCCGCGGTGACGGCGGCGGCTCTCGCGAAGGTCAGCGACGACAAACGCCGCGAGGCGACCGACGGTTTCGACGGCACCTGGGTGGCCCACCCCGACCTCATCGACACCGCCCGGGCCGAGTTCGACCGCGTGCTCGGTGGCCGGCCCAACCAACTCGACCGGCTGCGCCCCGAGGTCGAGGTCACGGCCGAGCAGCTGCTCGATGTGCGCTCGCTCAACAAGCGGGTCACGGATGCCGGCGTTCGCGCCAACGTCAGCGTCGCCACCCGGTACCTCGAGAGCTGGTTGCGCGGTGTCGGCGCCGCTGCCCTCGACAACCTGATGGAAGACGCCGCTACCGCGGAGATCTCGCGCTCACAGCTCTGGCAGTGGATCGCCTACGGCACGGTCACCGTCGAAGGCACCCGCATCACCCGCGCACTCGTCGAAGCGGAGCTCGACGCACTGCTCGGTTCGGTCGACCGGATGCCCGGCAATCGTTACGACGATGCCGCCGCCATCGTGCGCCTTGCCGCGCTGAGCGACGACTTTCCTACGTTTCTCACCATTCCGGCCTACGCGCACTACCTCGTCGATGTGCCGATTCTGGAGGCTGTCGCCGCCTGACGCAAGGGGTGGAAACCCCAGCATCTGTTGTGGGTAACTTGAAGGGCAAGCAAACCAGTTACCCACAACCGATTGCGAGAGTTTCACCTCATGGCACAACTGATCGACAGCGTCGACGTCAACGTTCCCGTTTCAACCGCGTACAACCAGTGGACCCAGTTCGAGACTTTCCCGAAGTTTCTCGACTTCGTCGAATCGATCACCCAGACCGACGACACACACAGCCACTGGAAGGTGAAGATCGGCGGCCAGGAGCGCGAATTCGACACCGTGGTCACTGAGCAGCACGCTGACGAGCGTGTCGCCTGGAACAGCACCAGCGGCGAGGTCGACCATGCGGGCGTCGTCACGTTTCACAAGCTGTCAGATGACACCTCACGCGTCACCGTCCAGATCGATTGGCAGCCGTCGGGCGCCCTCGAGAAGATCGGGGCGCTGTTCGGCGCCGACAACCACGCGGTCAAGAAAGACCTCGCGAACTTCAAGGAGTTCATCGAAAGCCAGGGCTCGGCCACCGGCGCGTGGCGCGGCGACGTCGAGAACTGACAGAGCTGCCGGCTGCGGGCCGACGTCGTCAACGCGCGTCGCCGGTCGGCTGCCGGTTCGACCCGCGTGACGCCTACTGCGTCACGTTCTTGAGCTCAGGGAACTCGTCGTCCCTCCACTCGGTGGGGGCGACGAGCCCCTCGGCCACCTGCTCTTCGCGCTCGCGCAGCTCGACCCGCCGAATCTTGCCGGAGATGGTCTTGGGCAGGTCGAAGAACTCCACCCGGCGGATGCGCTGGAACGGGGCGAGTCGCTGGCGGGCATACAACAGAATGTCGCGGGCGGTATCGGCCGAGGGGCTGAACCCGGGGGCCAGAGTGACGTAGGCCTTCGGTACAGCCAGGCGGAGGGCATCCGGTGCCGGCACGATCGCCGATTCCAAGACGGCTGGATGCTCGACCAGCACACTCTCGAGCTCGAACGGGCTGATCTTGTAGTCAGAGGCCTTGAAGACGTCGTCGGTGCGGCCGATGTACGTGATGTAGCCGTTGACGTCGCGGGCGGCCACGTCTCCGGTGCGGTAGTAGCCGCCCGACTCGGCCTCTTCGTTGCGCGCGGCATCGCCCACGTAGCCCGTCATCAGGTTCAGCGGGCGCGTCGACAGGTCGACGCAGATCTCGCCCTCCTCGGCACGGGCTCCCGTGATGACGTCGACGATCACGATGGGGCAGCCGGGCAGCGGGCGTCCCATGGAGCCGTCGGTGATGGTGGCGCCGGGGGTGTTCGCGACCACGGCCGTCATCTCGGTCTGGCCGTAGCCGTCGCGGATGCTGAGGCCCCACTGTTGGCGAACCTGCGAGATCACCTCGGGGTTCAGCGGCTCGCCGGCCGAGATGGCCTCCCGCAGGGCGCCCGGCCCGCCAGAGAGGTCGCTGCGGATCAGCATGCGCCAGACCGTCGGAGGCGCACAGAACGACGTGACCTTCTCGGCGCGGATCTGGCCGAGCAGGGCCTGCGGATCGAAGCGCGAGTAGTTGTAGACGAATACGGTGGCCTCGGCGATCCACGGGGCGAAGAAGCAGCTCCACGCGTGCTTCGCCCAGCCGGGCGAGCTGATGGCGAGGTGGATGTCGCCGGGCCGCAGCCCCAACCAGTACATCGTGGTGAGGTGGCCGACGGGGTACGACACCTGGGTGTGCTCGACGAGCTTCGGCTGGCTGGTGGTGCCCGAGGTGAAGTAGAGCAGCAACGGGTCGTTCGGGGCGGTGCCGGGGTGCGGCAGCGGGGCGGCGGGGGCCGCAAAGGCGGCGGCGTACGGCTGCCAGGTGGAGGCCGCCGGTGTGGAGGGTGCGGCATCCGGAGCCGTCGCGATGCGTGTGTAGGGGCCCGGAACGGCGTCGAACTTGGCGAGCACGGCGTGGTCGGCGATGACGTGGCGCACGCCGCCACGGGCAATGCGGGTGGCGAGTTCGGCGCTGCCCACGGCGACGGTGGTGGGCAGGATGACGGCTCCGAGCTTCATGACGGCGAGCATCGACTCCCACAGCTCGACCTGGTTGCCGAGCATGAGCATCACGACGTCGCCGCGCTGCACTCCGAGGCCGGCGAGCCAGGTGCCGAGCTGGTCGGAGCGGGTGGCCAGTTCGTCGAAGGTGCGGGTGGTGCGGCGGCCGTCTTCTTCGACGATGACGAGCGCCTCGCGGGGGTTGCCACGCGCGATGGCGTCGAACCAGTCGGTGCCCCAGTTGAAGGTGTCGCCGACGTCGGGCCAGGCGAACGTGGCGACGGCCTCGTCGTACGACTCGCGAAGGGCGACCAGGGTGTCGCGGGCGGCGCGCAAGTTCGCGGTGGCGGGGCCCTGCGTGGTTGGGCTGCTCGCGGCGGGGTGCTGCGCGGCGGTGCTGCTCGCGGCGGAATTCGGTGTTTCGGGGTTCGGTGTTTCGGGGTTCGGTGTGGCGTCGTTCGGTGTTTCAGGGTGCTGCGCGGCGGGGTTCGGTGTTTCGGGGGGACGTGTCATCGCGGTGCTCTCCTCAACTGGCTCGCACCATTCTCGCCCACCCGTCTCCTCCCGACCATGGCGTCCCACCGCAACTCCTCATCGAGTCGGCGAAGTTTGCGGGTGCGGCGGCGCGCAACCCACAAACT
>NZ_JASJXO010000095.1:0-5757 GCF_035018625.1 Subtercola sp. RTI3
CTAACAGGCTGTGTGCGAGAAGCGGTTGCCATCTCGATAGCAGTAGTTCGGTCACCCCCACAAAAAGGTTTGGTCTCAGCCTGAAGCTCCTCCGAGCATCCGATCACGGCTGGCGTAGTCTGGGGGTCTCACCACGACCGAACGGATGCTGTGAACAGCGAACTCACGCGCCACTTCGTGGCAGCGGCCGATCAACTGCACTTCGCCCACGCTGCACGCTCACAGGGCGTGTCACGGGCCACGCTGGTTGCATCAGTGAAAGAGCTCGAGGCCGAACTCGGGTACCCGCTGTTCGACTACGAAGCCACCAGCACAACGCTCACCCCGGCGGGAATCGCGTACCTGAAGAAGACCAAGATCGAGCTCGCGAAGTCGGCTGCGGCCGCCGCGGCCGATGTTCCGGCACCCGGTGGCAAGGCGAAAGCATCGAAGGGCAAGGGGCGGGCTCCCGCGGTCAAGGGCGCCTCGCGCGTGGGCAAGCGGCGCCAGTCTCGCTGACATACGGCTGCCGGATGCCCGGCCTCCCCCGAGGGCGGCCACAATAGTTCAGCCCCCATGAAACACCGGAATGATCAGGTAGACCCCGAACAACGCCGCGGTCTCAGACGGACTCGACGCTCCTCCGTGCTCCCGGGCATCCGACTGGCCCGCGTCTATCGCACGCTCGTGGCATGGTGACGTAACACGGCGTGTGCTGGCGCGATACGTGCCCGAAACAGATGCTCTCTAGACTTGAACTGATCAGTTCACTTGTGCCGCGATCCGAGTCAGGGAGACACCATCATGACGAAGAAAATCACCATTGGAATGTTCCAGACCGGCGGTGTGCGGCCCACCTGGAAGATGCCGGGGCGCGAGGCGGAGCCCAACTTCACCGACCTCGGGTACTGGACAGAGTTGGCGAAGAAGTGCGAAGCCGGCGGGGCCGACTTTCTGTTTCTCGCCGATTCGTACGGCTACCCCACCCTGAACGGGTCGATCATCCCCACCTCCATCGAGCGCAACGTGCAGTTCTCCACCGTGGATGCGCAGATGCTGATGTCAGCGATGGCCGCCGTGACGAGCACGCTGGGCCTTGTCACCACCGTCTCGACCACCGTCGAAAAGCCGCCCATCGTCACCCGGCAGTACCGCACGCTCGACCACCTGACGAAGGGGCGCATCGGCTGGAACATCGTCACCGGCTCGGGGCAGGCCGGCTCGGCCCTGCTCTTCGGCGAACCGCTGATGCCGCACGGCGATCGCTACGCGAAGGCCGACGACCACGTCGAGCTGTCGCTGAAGTACTGGGAGGGCAGCTGGCAGAGCGACGCCCTCATCGCCGACAGCGCGTCGGGCACGTGGGCAGACCCCGCGAAGGTTCACGAGATCGAACACGACGGCCCGCACTTCTCGGCCAAGGGAGTGCTCGTCACGCCGCCGAGCCCGCAGGTCACGCCCACTCTGTTTCAGGCAGGAGCCTCGGAAGCCGGCCGAACCCTCGCCGCCAAATACGCCGAGGCCGTCTTTCTCGCGGCCGAGTCGAAGGCTCTCGCCGAGCAGATCAACGACATCCGGCGCCGCGCCGAAGAGAACGGGCGCGGCCGCGACGCCGTCAAGTGCCTCATCGCGGGCACCTTTCGCGTCGCCGACACCGACGAGCAGGCCCGCGCAGAGCACGAGGCGCAGACCGAAGCCGTCAGCCTCGAGCACGCCGCCACCCTCTACGCCTACTTCACCGGCATCGACCTGCTCTCGCTCGACTTCGACAAGCCCATACCGGCCGCGGCGGCGAACGGCGACAACGGCCGCACCAACGTCGAACGGTTTCTCGGCGAGAACGCACCCACCGTACGCGAGATACTCACCGAGTTTCGTGCGAACGGCGTCATGGGGCGCCCCTACCTCGGCACGGTCGAGAGCGCCGTCGACCAGGCCGTGGCCATGCTCGAAGAAACCGGTGCCGACGGGCTGCTCGTTCAGCCCGAGCCCGACGGCTCACACGACGTGTTCTTCGAGAAGGTGATGCCAGAGCTGCGTCGGCGCGGCCTGATCGCCGACGCTCCGGCCGGAACCACTCTGCGCGAACACCTCTTCGGCGCCGGCCACAAACTGCTGCCCGACACCCACCCCGGGGCGCGCTTTCGCCGCTGAGCGCCCGCCCGGGCATCCGGTGGCCACCCAACAAGGCCACCCCGCGCCGACGCAGTAGAACGCCGACGGCTATTTTCCGTAGGGGGCGAGCAGCGCCCTGATGGCTGCCGGATGCGCGGAGTCGAGCAGCTCTTTCGAAGCGCCCCGCACGAGGTCGAACTGCAACCCGCGCCAGAGCCCCAGCACCTGAACGCCCACAATGCGGGCAGGGGCCTCGTCGAACCCGTCGGCGACCAGCGCTGCGTGCAGGCCGTTGGACCAGTTCGTGCCCATTGTGGTGAGAAGACGCTGGTTCTCTTTTGGCTTGTGCACGGCGAGGCCGAATGTCTCGAAGAACAACCGCAGAAACGGCATGTTGTCGGGATGACTGATGGCGAGCCACGCGGCATCGAGCCGATCGGCCAGCGGGGCGCGGCCGGTGAGGTTCTCTGTCATGGTTCGCAGCCGGGGAAAGCGGGCGAAGACCACGAGGCTCGCCTCGGCGAGAAGGTCTTCTTTCGAGCCGAAGTAGTACAGCAGCATGCGGTTGTTCGAGCCGATCGAGCGAGCGAGACCGCTGAGGCTGAGGGCACTGACGCCTTCGACCACGATGAGATCTGCCGCCAGTTCGAGAAGCCTCTGGCGTTCGTTCCTCTGATCTCCCATACCGATCAGAGTAACGAGCGGCGCCGAAGGCGAGAAGGAATAGGGTTGAGGGAGCCCTTGCCGCAGTGGCGCGTTCTTCTCGGGGCTCATTCCGTTCTGGCGTTCAGGAGACCACAGTGACCGAGTCCGTTCCCGTCGATTCCGCTTCGACCGATGCCTGGAAGCACCTCGAAGGCATAGCCGAAGACTTCTCCCCCGACCTCCGCGGCTGGTTCGCCGCCGATGCCTCGCGAGCCGCGACGTACACGTTCCAGGCGGCCGACCTCACGGTCGATCTGTCGAAGTCGTTTCTGACCGAAGAGATTCTCGGCCACCTGCTGCAGCTGGCGAACGATGTCGACGTCGCCGGTCGCTACCAGGCCATGATCGAGGGCCGTCACATCAACGTCACCGAAGACCGCGCCGTGCTGCACACGGCCCTCCGTCGCCCGAAGAACGGCGCGGGGCTGGTACCGCCCGCGGGCTTCGTGGTCGACGGTGAAGACATCGATGCTGCCGTGCATCACACCCTCGACAAGGTGTACGCGTTCGCCGACACCGTGCGCTCGGGTGAGTGGAAGGGCGTCACCGGCAAGCGCATCGAGACCGTCGTGAACATCGGCATCGGTGGCTCAGACCTCGGGCCGGTCATGGTGTACGACGCACTGATGCCGTATGTGCAGCCGGGCATCCAGTGCCGTTTCGTGTCGAACATCGACCCGAGTGACATTTTCGAGAAGACCGCAGACCTCGACCCCGAGACCACCCTCTTCATTGTCGCGTCGAAGACGTTCGGCACGCTCGAGACTCTGACGAACGCACGCCTGGCGCGCCAGTGGCTGTGGAATGCCCTCAGCACGACCGGTGCCATCAGCGACTCAGACGCCGACCGAAAAGACGCTGTCGCCAAGCACTTCGTGGCCGTTTCGACCGCGCTCGACAAAGTCGAGGCCTTCGGCATCGACCCGCAGAACGCGTTCGGCTTCTGGGACTGGGTGGGCGGCCGCTACTCGGTCGACTCCGCCATCGGCACAGCGGTCATCGTTGCCATCGGGCCCGACAACTGGCGCGAGTTCCTCGCCGGGTTCCACGCGATCGACGAGCACATGCGAACCACGCCGCTCGCTCAGAACGTGCCCGTTCTGATGGGGCTGCTCAACGTCTGGTACACAAACTTTCTGAAGGCTCAGAGCCACGCTGTGCTGCCGTACGCGCAGTACCTCAGTCGTTTTCCCGCATATCTGCAGCAGCTGACGATGGAATCGAATGGCAAGAGCGTCAAGTGGGATGGCTCGCCCGTGACGACCGACACAGGCGAGATCTTCTGGGGTGAGCCGGGCACGAATGGCCAGCACGCGTTCTACCAGCTCATCCACCAGGGCACCCGGCTGATTCCGGCCGACTTCATTGCGGTTGCGAACCCGGCCAGGCCGCTGAAAGACGAGACCGGCGACGGGCACGGCGTCGAGCCCGGGCAAGACGTGCACGCCCTGTTCATGGCCAACTTCTTCGCCCAGACCAAAGCCCTGGCCTTCGGCAAGACGGCCGACGAGGTGCGCGCAGAGGGCACGGCCGAGTCTGTCGTGCCGGCCCGGGTGTTCGCCGGAAACCGGCCGACCACGTCGATCCTCGCGCCCGCGCTCACACCGAGCGTCGTCGGCCAGCTGATTGCGCTCTACGAGCACATCGTGTTCACCGAAGGAACCATCTGGGGCATCGACTCGTTCGACCAGTGGGGAGTGGAGCTCGGCAAGCAGCTGGCGCTGCAGGTCACGCCCGCCGTCGCTGGTGACGCCGCAGCACTCGAGATGCAAGACGCGTCGACGAAGGCGCTCATCGAGAAGTACCTCGAACTGCGCTCGAACGGGTAGCTGAGGCCGCTTCGGCGGGGCGCGAGCATCTTTGGAGCGGGGTGCGAGCGCCGCCGGGCCGGGGGGTGAGCCCATTTCAGATATTCGCTCACACTGCACGGCGAACACGTGCAATACAGTGATGCGCATGAGTGATCCGCGGGCCCGCAGAACACGCGTGCACGTGCTCTACCATGCCGAGCAGAGCGGTGTGGCGGTGGCGACTTCAGACCAGATCATGGTGTCGAACATCCGGCGGCTCATTCTCGAACAGATCGAGAGACAAGACCTGGCTCCCGCCACCATTGCCACAGACCTCGGCACCGTCGCCAGGCGGTTCGGGTTTCGATCAGTGGATGCCTCCGGCCGGGCATTCAGAGAACGGTTCGGCTGCACGATGACGGAGTTCAGGCTGAGGCGGGTTCTGCCCGCTCCGCTCGAATGACCGCGGCCGATCAACCAGTGATCTCCGCGTCAGAGTAGGTGAAGGGCCCCTCGGGGGGATTCAGGGCCCTTCACTAAGGAAGACCCCCTCAGACCCGTTTCGTGACGCGGTGCGCCGAACTTCTTTTCGAACCCACCCGTCGGCCGCGACTATTGGGCGGTGAACAGCCTCGTTGCGGTCAGCCCGAAACGCCCTGTGACCGGGTCGAGATACCGGATGCCCAGATTCACAGGCCCCTGAGCGATGCTGAACGACCCCAGCCACGTGCCGTCGGTCAGCGGCATGGGCGTCTCTCGAACGGCGCCGTTGACGATTCTCTGCGCATCAGCGCCGCTCGCCCCCGTCAGTTGCATGACGAAGTCGGTGGCATCGACGACGGCGCCTTCGGCGGGTTGTGAGACCACGGGAGGGGGCGCCATCGTGACATCGGCCGGCGCACTCACCGCCGAGACCACTGTGTCGACCGTCTGCCGAAGCCGAACCGTCGACGTGCCAACGGGCAACGCAGGGAAGTCCGTCATCGACCATGCGCCCGACAAGTCTGCCGTTGCAGAGGCCAAGACCGATCCGGCGGCGTCGACAGCCTCGACCAGAGCCCCTGGCACAGCGTCGGCACCCTTGATGAGAGGAAAGTAGAGGCCGCCCGCGTCTTGCTCGAGGGTAAAGACGGGAACCGCGGGAGGGGCTGTCTCTTATACACATCTC
>NZ_JASJXO010000096.1:0-5747 GCF_035018625.1 Subtercola sp. RTI3
AACTCATCGCCGCCTAAGCTTCAACCACTGACCTCAATCGGCAAAGCGAAAGCACACCACTCGAGGGGACGTCACCTGGCCGCGCCGGCCACCGCTGACGTGCAGAGCCAGGCGGGCTCGTCTGCACTAGCTGCGGCGAATGTGCCGTCTGCGGCGATGGCGCCAGAATTGCCGACGCCGGTCCAGAACTTTCAGATCTTTTATTCGCAAGGCTGCTCGAGTTCGAGCGCATATCACACGTATTATGACGCCGTCGGAACAGGGGAAAGCTGGATAAACGACCGCTTCGAAGAACCCAATCCGGGCACAGCAGGATGGGAGCAAACAATTCGAAACAACGGAGCCTCAGTGCTCGTTAGAGACGAGAAAGTACGAGTAACCTCGACGTTTGGGGGGCTTACTGTCACATCGGACTACGACAACGGCAGCGAGAATCCAGTCTGCTTCAACTTCGGCGCGAAGGAAAGGAACTCGAACACAAGCTTTACCGTCCTAGCACCCTAGTAACGCCCAAAGCTCGCAGTCACGAGTACTCAATATGTGATGGGCGGTTCGGATGCACGTTCCGAACCGCCCATCTACCTCGAGTGAAGTTGATCGTTAGGTCAATAGTCCGGCGCTCGTCGCCCGCTGGACTGCATCTAATCTGGAGCGTGCACCGTCCAGTTTTCTATACGCATTCGAGAGATGACGCTTCACCGTGCCTTCGGAAATGTAAAGAGCAGCACCAACCTGGGCATTAGTCTTCGACGCCGCCACGTGCCGTAGGACATCCAACTCACGCGCCGAGAGCACACTCACTTTAGGGATATCCTCGCGACCTGGCAGAGGAAGTCGACGAGTGGTCAAGATCGTGAGTGAGCCGGTCGGAGCATAGGCGATTTGGACGAGCGCGCCGACGAGCGACTTTGCCTGTGTGGTTCTGCCGAGAAATCCGTCCGCCGTTCCTACGCTTAGTTCCGTGATTGTGTTTGCATCGACATGAATCCCAAACAAGACCACCCGCGTGTTCGATGAGGCGGCCTTGATAAGTCTTACGGTATTGAGCGCTTCAAAACCGTCGGCGGTGGTGCTCAGGATCAGAATCCGGGGTTCGAGGTCACGAACTAACGTGACAGCTTGGCGCGCAGATCCCGACTCACCGACCACGCTGAGTCGGGCATCTTCTCGCAACGTCGAGGCCAGCCCCTTACGATATATCTCGATCTCATCCGCGATCACCACCGTCGGCTTGCCCACTATTTCAACCCCCACCGATGTTCCAGCGCGTGAATCCCCTGCCGACGTAAGTGAGACGTCCTGAGCACATGAGGCGACAAACTCAACCGATACACGAGACGTTAGTCCGCGCGCAACCCTGGCGCGTCTAGGTCGACTGGATCATGCAATGCGAGAGCGATTCGTAAATGTGAGTAAGTCCACAGAATGGTAGACACCCCCGTTCGGGTGACTTACGTTCGTCCTGGGGAATCATTAAAGACATTCCGAGCCCGAACTCAGGTTTGTTTCCTCGCGCGATCGTGTTCCTTCGATCGTGGTGGTGCCGGCTTCACGGCTGGCCTGTGATCGGGTGGGTAATGGCGTCAGGGTTGCGGCTTTTTTCGGGCGGGGCTTTGTTTTCGGCGGTTCTTCTCGCCACAACCTTGATCTCACCAGCTCAGTTCGCGAACGCTTCGCCAGACACCTCCTTGACAAGCTCGAGCTCCGCTCCGACGCCAACGGATTTCTCGGCACAAGGTGCCACCTCCGCAGATATCGCTGTAGACGGCATCGGTAGCACTGACGGCTATCACGTCCGAGTCGCCCGCGAATCGGCCGGGTTCGTCTGGTCGGACATTGCTGTGATCGATCCTTCTGGGGTCGACGAGTCGACCTGGTACGGATACCAGTGCATGACCGCTGATGGTAAGTACGCAGCTGTCGCGATTTTGCCGGGTGGGGCGATCAACTCGAACACGGCCCGCGACCGCGGTGCTTACGCGTACGGAGTCGATCTGACGTCCGGAACGGTCACCGCGTTGGCCACGGGTGTCGGTTTGAAGTATCACTCGCCGCAGTGCGGAACGGATGACACCGCGGTGTTCACGTCCGCTCTTGGTACGGCCTCTCCGGAGACAGAGATACTGCGCACGGACTTGTCGACGGGCAAGCAGGTTTCTCAGACGGTAATGAAAGGCCAACTCACGTCGGCTGCACCGGTTGGTTCGGCAGTTCTGGCGGCGTCAGGGGAGCAGCTGGTCACGGCTGTCGATGGTGGTACCGCTGATAAGCCGGTCGACGCAACGAACGCCGTCGCCCTACCGGGTAGCCCGTACGACATTCGCCCGTCCGCGGATGGTGGTGTCGACTTTCTGAGCACCGAACCCGATGGTCAAACCAGTGACGTATGGCACGAGAAGACGGGCCCGGCGACTAAGATCGCGACCGGTCCGACGACGGGGCTTGCATTGGATTTGGGGCGGGGCGGGAAGAACCTCGTTCTTGACGCCCAGAACCTGCCGGCGTCTTCACCGTTGACAGCGGTGTCCGTGACGGCTCTGCCTGCTGGTGTTGGTGTGGTGTCGTTGGACGCTCACGCGGCGTTCGGACCGGACAAAGCGGCACCGATCGCTGACTCGGCAGCGGCGCCGGATGTCAATACGGACGCGCCCCAGAACGGTCAAGCTTTGGTCGAATCGCTGTCGACCCACCAGGTCTTCGAAGCGTCCCAAACTCCCGTCGCGTCTGGCGCTGATTCGAGTAGCTCTGCTGGGTCGACGCAAAGCACGGGGACCGTGTTGCCGGGCGCTGCGACGAGCTCAAACGGTGACGTCCCGCAGATCGCGCCGAAAGAGACGGGTACGCGTTCGTCGTTCACCTCGACCGGGCCGGCGACGCTCTCCATCCAGACAGCAAGCTACACGCAGACGTCCGGCACGACGAGCACCGGTTCGATTGCGCCGGCATTGTCTCCGGGTGCGACGACGCCAAAGTGCTCGGTCGCCAGGCTCCAGCCCACGCTGGAAGCTATGCAACCCTCTAATGGTCAGGTGGACTGGGCATCGCAAATGGCTGAGCAGGGCCTGCTGACGGGGACCAGCTCGACGAGGCCGGCGAACTTCGCGAATATGGGCCTTGCGTCCTACTCACCGTCAAGCGATTTCCCTCCGATCGCGCTCAGCCATCCGGCGACGAGCACGTGGACGACGGTTCCACGGTCGGTGATGACGGCGATCGCGGCGCAAGAGAGTAACTTCAACCAGGCATCCTGGCACGCCGTGCCCGGGCAGGCCGGCGACCCGTTGATCGCGGACTATTACGGTTCCGGCGACAACATCGACGCCATCGATTATCCGAACGCGGACTGTGGCTATGGTGTCGCTCAAGTCACTTCCGGGATGGCCGCGACAGATACTTCGATCTCGGTACATGGGCAGATGAAGGTCGCTGTCGACTATCAGGAGAACCTTGCCGCGGGTTTGAACATTCTCGAGCAGACTTGGAACGATCTATACACCTCAGGTATCACCGTGAACGGTGGTGATCCGAAGTTTCTGGAGAACTGGTACTTCGCCGCCTGGGCTTACAACACCGGCATCCAACCGACTGCCGCGTTCGGTAACACTACTAATTGCACACCAAGTGCGACCTGCACCGGGCCCGATGGGACTTGGGGGCTGGGCTGGTCAAACAATCCGAAGAACCCGGATTACGACCCAGCCCGCGCACCCTACCTTCAGAACACGTACGCTGACGCAGCGCACCCGTCGTCCTGGCCGTACCAGGAACGGATCATGGGCTGGATGGGCGCACCAATCGTCCGTTATGGCTTCACCGCCTACGACACTCCCTCTTATAACGGCACGAACACGTGGTTGCAGATCCCTGCGTTCAACACGTTCTGCACGAGCGCGAACCTCTGCGACACCACTCACGTGGTCGCTGGGAACCCGTCAGCGAATTACTGCACCCTGGCCGATGACGAATGCTGGTGGCACACTGCCGTGACAACCGTCGCGACCTGCTCTACCACCTGCGCGACCAGCGCTTACGAAGACGCCGCTGGTTCGACCGAGCCTGCGTATACGTCGCAGTATCAGCCAACCTGCAACCTAGACACGACGAAAGTGCCGACCACATCATCGGGTGCGCCGATCATCGTCGACGACCTAGCGACGCCCTCCCAGAACCGGCAGGGTTGTTCGGGGATGAACTGGTCCAACAACGGCACCTTCACCTACACCCCTGGCACTAACAGTTCCGGCGACCCGGTCGGTAATATCGACACCCATCAGCTCGGCTCCGGGCTCGGCGGCCATATCTTCTTCACGCACACCGAACCTGCATCAGCGACGACCCTGATCAACACAGGCACGTGGACGCCGAACCTACCGTCACTGCAGTATTACAAAATCAAACTGCATCTTCCCGTTTCTGGGGCGACAGCAACCGATGTCGTGTACACGATCAATCCGGGCGGCGGTGTTGCGCCGTGGAAGATTCGGGTGAACCAGGACTGGGAATCCGAGCAGTGGGTCACTATCGGCACGTTCGCGATGCAAAACGGCGGCAATATCTCCCTCAGCAACGTCTCCGGGCTTCCCGCGCAGGAATACGACGTCGCATTCGATGCGGTCGCGTTCCTACCGCAGGGAGGCACACCAGGTACCCCGATCGGCGGACCACCAACGATCCAGGACGCACCGAAGGGCTCGAACCCGGCGTTCATTAACTGTGGTTGCGTAACCCGCACCGCCGGTGACCCCGTCGACACCCAATCCGGATACTACGGCGAGACCGACACTGACCTCTCCACGCCGGGTCTTGGCGAAGGCCTCGCCGTAACCCGCTCATACTCTTCCTCTCTCGCAGATCCGGCAGGGCCGTCGGGTAGCACTGGGTATGTGAACGGTGCGTTCGGTTATGGCTGGACCTACAACTACGGGATGACCGCGACAACGAACGCCACGTCGGGCAACGTCACGATCAAGCAGGAAGACGGCTCGGCCGTGACCTTCACTCCAGTCAGCGGCGGCGGGTACGCAACCACCGCCCCACGGTTTGATGCGACGCTCACCAAAACAGGAACGACGTACGCGTTCACCCGCCACGCGCAGGACCAGTTTGTCTTTGACCCCACCACCGGCCGGCTCACCTCGGAAAGCGATCTCGCCGGCCGCACCGCAACACCCACTTACTCAACCGCGCTTGCCTACGACGCGTCGGGGAATCTGTCTACCGTGACCGACCCTGCCGGACGGGTCTACACATTCCTTTGGTCAGGTACCCACATCGTCCGGGTCGGCACCTCGGGCGGTCAGGAAGTGAACTACAACTACGACGCCTCAGGGAACCTCGTCACCGCGTTCGGCGTCGGAACTACTCGTACGGGATCGACCCTCGATAACGCCGATCGCACTAACTACGCCTACACCACCGCACACCTGCTCAACGCGGAACGGTCGGCCGCGAACTACGGCAAAACGGGTACGCCGAACCCGGTCATGTCGATGACCTACGACGCTTCCGAACGCGTCACTCAACAAGCCACCGCTACCGGTGACGTCACTACCTTTAAATATGGGCCCATTAGCAGCCCCGCTCTCGTCGCAGGGCAGACCCTCGTCACTGATGGTGCCAGCCACCAAACCCTGTACACCTACCAGGGTGGTCTGCTCACCTCAATGACTAAACCTCAATCCACCGATCGGCTGAGGCTGGGCGGCGTTTTCTGATTTGAGAGGTTGGAGCGCGTTGGGGCGTTATTG
>NZ_JASJXO010000097.1:0-5542 GCF_035018625.1 Subtercola sp. RTI3
GATCATCTGTGGGCCGTAGTTGCCGTAGTCCGCCGGCCACCAGTCGACCGATGTGGTGAGCAGACGCTTGATGTCCGACTTGAGCGTCGTGAGGTCGATCGTGGCGAAAGCCGCCGCGTAGTCGAAGTCCGCGCCGAGCGGGTCGGCGTCTACGCCGTTCCGGTGGAGAAGCTCAACCCGGAGACGCTGCGGGTACCAACTGTCCAGGGTCGGGGACTGACCGAAGGTGCCACCGAGGTGGTCGCCACCTGCTGGCAGCGCACCGCTCATGTGGAAACTGCATGTATTGGTCTGGTCGTCAGTGCCCATTGATGCTCCCTGTGTGCTTCAGCTGGATGAGAAACGGTGTCGTCGAGGTCACAATTTAACGATCAACCGCCGCATCGCAGCAGCGTCAATCTGTGGTGCCGCGATGCTTCGACGCCGCGGTGAGGCGATGCGTCGCGGGCTGCCGACGTGACGGGGAGCCCGATGGAGAGATTGTAATCCCGCAAGGTGCGCATAGCATGCCAAGAAAGTGACTGACTTCTAGACGGCGGTGGTGCGGTGGCCGAGCGCACGACGGCCAAACCAAATAAAGCCCTGTGAGCTGCTACGAAGATCTCGGACAGTGGGCCCTCTTAAAATGAGGGTTCATCCGAAAGCTGGAACACCATGTCCCAATCGCGTCAAGTGATGGGATGCGTGCGTTTCTGATCGTCGCCGGCGTCGTGCTCATCGGAATCTTCGTTACCCTTCTGGGCCGCTGGTTCTTCAAACGCGAGAACCCTGCGGGTCCGAGGGGACGTTGATGACCCGTCCCATTTTTGAAGAGGGGCATTCCACATGGGCTGCCCCTCTGTTTTGTCTATCCACAGGTAGGTGTCGCGCTCCGCTTCGCGGCACTCGATTTGGGCAGTGGGCCCATTCTTGCCTCGGACGCTGACCGCCGCTAACCCGATGAATGTCGGTCTTACTGCCCATCCCGCAAGCGGAACGGCTACCGCGACAGGAGAAAGCGCCGAAACCCCTACTCACGCACGCGGACTATCCAGCCGACGACCTCTCCGTGATGACCACGCGACTGGCGAAAGCTCAGCACACTGTGCTGCTCAGCGCCCCCTGTTTCCGGCACCAGTCCACCGCGTTCCTCTGGATCCTTCGACGGGTGGTACACAACAGAGATCTGATCGATTCGGGCAACGCGACCGGACAGCTGCGTCCAATCCGACGGGTCGGAAGGGTCACGGACGGCGCCGGCATAAGTGTCGAGCTGTAAGGGGATCGATCGGCGGCCGGCAAACAGGCGGGAAACCCAGTTCTGGTCCATGGGCACCAGCGACCAGTCGACGCGTTGGTCAAGTGCAACGTCCAAACCGTCCTCGGCAACCTGCCATTCCGTGAACCACACATCGGTATCGCTCGGTTCCTGGCTCGGAACGATGTCTTCCGGCTCGGCCGCCTCCACGTCCACCCGATCGATTGGCTCATAGGAGACGACGTAGCGCACATCAACACCCGTGTCGGGCTTGCTCCCCTTATTCGAAACAGGCATCAGCTTGCTTCCAAGATCCTTCATGGCACCAGACTAGGAACCCCCTGGCCTCATTGCAACCTTCCGACCCGCCGCCTCAATAACGTCAGAACATGTCAGAAACAGGTGCCCGCAAGCCGAACCTCTATGAAAATCAACATAGTGTCATCATCGTCCTCGTCGACTGATTCGGTCACGACCTCGAGCCCTCCATCCTCATCGGCGGATGGGCGCCTTGCGAGTCGGCGGGGGGATCAGCCTCGACATCGACCTGCCCTACGAATCCCAACTCGGCGGCAAACTATGCCTCAATGTGGAGGTACTCGCCGAATATCCTGACGAGCTCTTGTTCGAGAAATGGACCCTGCTGCGGCTTGAGGCTCACATCGCGACCAAGATGGCGGCGCTCCTGAAGCTCGACTGCGTCGACCCGGCGCTTGCGGCGGAGGTTCTCGCTCGTGCCGCTACCGTCGACATTTAGGAGCTGCCCACCATGATCGGCGGGGTGTTCAACCTGACGGCCAGGATCGTGAGACTGTCGAAAGTCGACCAGAAGCGTGTGCCCGCGGCCCTGAAGCCGACCCGGCGAATTGGCTGGGCAAACTTCACTGACGAGCTGGGATGACGGGGACACTCAATGTGGCTGGCATGTCCGCGCTCCAATGGACGGTGCATCTTCCGGTGCCGCTCGGGCGGTAGTGGGCAGGAAAGTGGCCGAAAAGCGGGTTTCGGGGTTCGAGATACCGACCCGCGATTAATAGTCGCAGCGAGTCGCCGGCCCGGAAGAGAGTCGAAGACGCTGTCAGTGGGATCTGTAACTCAACCGGATCGTTGCCCAGGGGCTCGGACTCACGGAATCCATGCTCCGGCCGGTGTGTCGCCGACAGCGCAGCATCCAGTTTTCGGAGCGAAAGGCGTAGCTGACCCGCCGCGAGGCGATCGCGACCGTACCCATACGACCCTTCGAACGGAACGTACTCTGCGCCGCTCCACTTCTCGACACCGACGAACAGGCTCGCGTCGGTCGCGCCCGCTATCGATGCCCAGAGCCGCACGGCCATAGGGCCGGTGATCTCGGTATCTTTAGTGAAGCCGATGGTGAAGCTCGCGGCGTTCCGCTTCAGATCGAAGCTCACCGAACCGTCGTGGCCCGGGGCATCACGCAACTGTCCCGCTTCGGAGAGATGCAAGCAGCGCCACTGAGTACGAGCGAGAGGCCATTCCTGTTCACTGCGCACCTGGGTGATCACGTCTCGTCGCTCGCGCACTTCAAGACGCACCGGCGGGATTGGTGCGCCTTTCGTGCCCTTGAGATGGCGATCGAGGAACTCCAGCTGCGCCGCACCCGCCTCGGCGCTGTAGAACGTCGCCCACTTCGGACCGCGATGGATATAGACATGCTTGTCGCGGGAGCTGGCCCGATCAAACGCTCGCATCGAGCCCACGCTGTGCAGGTTGCCGTCAGAGAAGCTTGCACACACCAACATCGGCACCTCGATGCCGGCGAGATTGGGTGTAATCGCGTCCCACCACTCGTCACGCAATGGATGCATCGGACGCTCCGCTCCGATGTCCTCCGACAGTCGAACTGCCAGTTTGGTACCGAACTGCCAGATCAGGCTGAACCCGTCTTCGACAATTCCGCCCGGGGTCATCAGATCCCGGTAGGCATCGGTGAACCCTTCCCAGGGGCAGATCGCCTTCAGATGAGGAGGATGCAGCGCTGCGGCTTTGTACTGGGAGATCGCGAGGTACGAGACTCCGAGCATGCCTACGTTGCCGTTTGACCAAGGCTGGGTGCCTGCCCACTCGATGATCTCGTAGATGTCTTGCGCTTCCTGGTCAGAGAGCAGAGCCCCGACACCCTCGGACTTTCCTGCGCCACGGGTGTCGGCATTGAGCACGACATAGCCGTGCCGCGTCCACCACACCGGGTCGGGTGCTTCCCAACCAGTCTCGCTCGACAAGCGCAACGGCTGGGTCTGGTTCATCAAGCGATACTGGGGGCTCGGAGACCAGCCCCACCACCTGCGTTTCGGGAGCACGTCCTTGCCATACGGATGCGCAGAGAGGATCACCGGGAACGGGCCATCTCCCGGCGGCCGATAGACGTTCACCCGAAGCACGACACCATCAGGCATCGTGACGCTGATGTTCGCATCCTTGACCAGCTCGGCCGGTGCCCCATACACAGTGACCGCCGGCCGCAGGATGTTCCGCACCCGAGTGCGCGCGTAAGCGGCCGCACCGGGGCGGCGCCAAGGATGATCAGGGTTGACAGGCATCTGCTCTCCGCGCATGATTTTGATTGCTATTCAAATGCATTAGAGCGCCACTCTATAGCGTCGGATATGCTCGTGTCTATGAGCCAGAAACAGCCAGGCGAAAAGAGCCGCCAACAGGTGGTGGGAGCGGCATCCCGGCGGGAAACCAAGCAACGTCTGCTTGACGCGGCTGTCAGTGAATTCGAGTCACACGGCTACACCGCGACACCAGTGAGCCGAATCGCCGCGACTGCCGGGGTGACCGTGCAGACCCTCTATCTCGCGTGGGGCAGCAAGCGAGCACTGCTACGCGCCTATCTGGAGTCCACGCTCGCCGACGGCTCGCATGCCCCAGGGGACGTCGCCTCAAGATTCTTGGATCAAAGCCCCGAACACCTCGTCACCCAACTCGCAACTGTTTTCGTCGAGACTGCGAGCAGATCCGCCACCGGCTGGAAACTCTATCGAGAGGCCGCGCTCACGGACAGCGAGATCGCAGCCGAATGGGCAGAACTGCAGTCACTGCGCCGAACGACCTATCGAGGCATCCTTGGGCTCATCGGAGAAACTGCTCTTCGGCCAGGGCTCACCGCAGAGACAGCAACCACTACAGCATGGGCGATCGCCAGCCCCGAGACTTTCGAGCTCCTCGTGCGCCAACACAACTACTCCTCCGAGAAATACCTCGAGTGGCTGAGCGACACCCTACGATCAGCCCTAATTGGCCCCGCCATCAGCAGCATCACGCTCTCCTAGGTTACAAACGCGGGCAAGCCGTGGGCAATAACCCTGAAAATCCGGTGATGTACATTTCAAGTGTGGGCGACCCGACTTGATAACCCGCTATGTTCCGAGGAGGTGGCCATGTTAATTCTCGAGGGTGGGTTTGGTGGGCATACGCGATGCTCGCAGTTGTCGCTGCGGTCCTCATCGCCGCCAGCGCGACGCTCAGGGAAACTATCGATGAGCCTTGGGCAAAGCCCCTCAGCGAAGTGTTGCAGATCTCAACGATCTTCATCGGCGGGATGGGATCATCAGTCATCCAAAAGCGAAGCCGACGCCTCCTCGCGCCCAAAGACGATTGAGATGAAAGCCCACTGATTCTCGTTGGCGTTGCGACCTCAGGGGACCGTCACCGCTGCACGCTCTGCCACCAGCCGGGCCGTTGTGCCTTCTACAGTTGACCCCAGCCAAAATTGGTTTCGGATATCCAGTCGGGAAGGTCTTTATAGAAGCCAGAGGTATTTTCTTCGTCCGTGATCGGCTCGACCAGCGGCTCGAACAACGTCCCGCCGTGGACCTCAAAAAACAGCGTCCAGTCGTACTTTCCGATTGGAATGTCGCCTGTCTGGGGTGAGCCGTCCGGAAATTCACGAATTGAAACGTTGACGGTGCCCAGTTCTTCGCTCGTCAGAAGGTCGCGCATGACAGGCATGGAGACGCGCGAGGTATGACGTCCCGGAAGTAATCCTCCAACGTGCGCACCGCCTCATCCTGCCAAGTACGAGAAAACCCCGCTAGAGCGAAAGGGCATTCCGAAAGACGGACGCTGAACGGACACTCCCCCGTCGTTACTGGGATCGACGGCACGTTTCGGCGCAGGGTGCCCGTATAGGTGCCCCGTGAGGAATTCGCGCTCAGGTACGTCATACGCGACACCAGTTCGACGCTGTAGACCGTCTCGGAAGTCATGGGTTGCGAGGCAAGTAATCGGGGCACGCAGAAGCCGGCAAGACTAGCGAAATCCAGCGTGCGGTGGTGGATT
>NZ_JASJXO010000098.1:0-5296 GCF_035018625.1 Subtercola sp. RTI3
AGATGTGTATAAGAGACAGCCGCCGCCCCCGCCGACTTCGTCGTCACCCCCGAGAACGCGACGGTGTTCCGCGAGGCCGGTTACACGGTGGGCCGCGCCGTGGCGCAACTCTGCGCGTTCATCGACCCCGAGGCGATCATTCTCGGCGGCCAGCTGGGCGCCGTCGGTGAACCCCTGCTGGCCGGCGTGCGGGAAGCGTTCGCCGAGTTCGCGCCGTTCGCCGCCCCTCTGGCACCCGTGCACTCGGCCGAGCTCGGCCATCGGTCAGAGCTTGTCGGCATCATCGACCGTGCCCTCGAGGCCGCGTGGGCCAGTGGCCACGGCTCGGCCCGTCACCCTCTCTCCGCTTGAGGCGCCCGACCCCGCATTCGTCCTGTGCCCGGAGTAATTCGACCGATTTACTGGCTACGTCGTTCGTTACGAAGGAGTAACTGTGCCCTCATCTGGTTCGCGCTCAGCCGCCGCCCCCGCCACGTCGCCCCGCCCGGGCATCCGGAGCCGGCTGCGCGCCCTGCTGAGCACCGGCATCGTGGTCGCCGTGATGGGCAGCGCGCTTGTGGTCGGCCAGACCGCCACCGCGGCCGAACCCGACCTCGCCCGCAGCGGAACCACCACCGCCTCGGCCGCACAGAACGACAAAGACGGCAACTTTCCGGCCTCGAATGCCACCGACGGCAATGCCACCACGCGCTGGGCCAGCGGCAACGGGCCCGACTCCGACACGACCTTCACCGCCAGCCTGACCTCAGACCTGGGCTCGGTCGCCACGGTCACCGGCGTCACCATCTCGTGGGAGGCGGCCTTCGCCACCGCGTACGACATTCAGGTCGCCTCGGCGAACCCCGCCGACGACGCGAGCTGGAGCACCGCCGCGAGCAAGACGACCGGTGCGGGCGGCACCGAGCAGGTTGCCTTCAGCACGCCGATGGATGCCCGGTACGTGCGCCTCGCCATGCTGAAGCGCACCGCGGCAACGTGGGAGGCCCCCACACTGCACTACTACGGCTACTCGGTGTTCTCGTTCGAGGTGCACGGCACCGTCGCCGTGCCGACCGCCTCGTTCGACGCCTCGGCCCTGTCGGTGGGAGCCGGTGACGACGCCGCGGTGCACGTGAGCCTGAACAGCACCTCGACCACAGACCAGAGCGTTCACGTGACGAGCACCGACGGCACGGCCGCTGCCGGAACCGACTTCACGGCCGTCGACCAGACGGTGAGCATCCCGGCCGGCCAGACCACGGCCACGGTCACGGTGCCCACCGTCTCGCACGGCGCCCTCGCGCCCGAACGAAGCTTCACACTGGCGCTCAGCGACCCGTCGGCCGGCATCACGATCGGCACGCGCAACACCGCGACTGTCACCCTGAAGCCCACCGGAACCCTGCCGAATGCCGGTGCCACCACCGTTCTGCAGGGCTTCGAGGCCGGGGTGCCGGCCGACTACTCCACGTGGGCCAGCGCCGACTCGGTGAAGCCGGTGCTCAGCACGAAGGTCGACGACACCGTTCCGGGCGCGGCGACCGACAACCGGGTGCTCGTCGCGACCGTCGGCGGTGCCCCCACCGCCAGCGACTGGTTCGGCTTCACCAACGACACCAGCCCCAAAGACTGGTCTGCGTCCGACGGCTTCAGCTTCTGGTTTCTCGGCCAGGGCTCGGGCAAGACGCTCAGCTACGAGCTGAAGAGCGGCGGCCAGATCTTCGACCAGAGCGTGGTCGACACCACCACGGGCTGGCGCCAGATCAGCGTTCTGTTCGATGACCTGCGCCTGAAGGGCAACCACACCGACCCCGCGCGGTTCTTGCCGGGCGCCTCGGCCGGGTTCGCCGTCACCCTCACCGGTCTGGGCGCGGGCACTTTCTCGTTCGACGACTTCGCCACGTTCGAGCGCGCCACCACCCTCGAAGACTTCCAGGGCGCCGTGCCCCTCGGCACGTCGACCAACCCCGTGGGCTTCTTCACGTGGGGTTCGGCCGACAACCTCGCCACGATGGCCGTCACGCCGCAGGTTCGCGGCGACGTGCCAGACAACAAAGTGCTCGCGGGCACCTACAAGATCCCGTCGGGCGGCTACGCGGGCTTCAGTGACAACCTCTCGTCGTCACAGAACTGGAGCTCCTACCGCGGCATCCGGTTCTGGTGGTACGCCTCGCAGGCCAGCAACCCGGCCTCGCCGACCGCGGGCGACGACATCAAGGTCGAGATCAAAGACGGCGGCCCCGACGGCGAGCACTCCGAACTGTGGTCGACCACCTTCAAAGACAACTGGGGCAGTTCGACCAGTCGCTGGAAGCTCATCGAACTTCCGTTCACGGCCTTCACGATCGGCTCCTACCAGCCCGGTAGCGCCGCCACTCAGAACGGCACCCTCGACCTGACCAGCGCGTGGGGCTTCGCCATCACGTTCGCGCCCGGCAAGCCCACCAGCACCGGCTGGGCCGTCGACGACGCCCAGCTCTACGGAACCCCCGCCCAGGCGGCCAACCTCACCGTGAACTCGACCAAAGACGTCTACCTGGTCAACTCCGGCGAGACGGCCTCGGTGGGCCTCACCCTCACTACGTCGAATGGGGATGCCCTGACCTCGCCCGTCACGGTGAAGTACGCCCCCGGCAGCGGTGCCGCAACGGTCGGCACGCAGGTCGCCGACTTCACCGGCAGCGTGACCTTCGCCGCCGGAACGGCCTCCGGCACCACCCAGAGTTTCGACGTGAAGACCATCGCCACCCCGGGCGGCGACCAGTCGCGCAGCATCTCGGTTGCGCTCGACGCGGCGGGCGCCCAGCTGCCGGCCAGTGCCCCGCGCGTCGTGATCAACGCCCACGGCCTGCCGTACCTCGACTCGTCGCTGCCGGTCGCCACCCGCGTCGACGACCTGATGAGCCGCATGACCCTCGCCGAGAAGGTGGGCCAGATGACGCAGGCCGAACGGCTCGGGCTCTCCAGCCCCAGCCAGATCGCCGACCTGGGCCTCGGCTCGATTCTCTCGGGCGGCGGCTCGACCCCCGCGGCCAACACGCCCGCGGCCTGGGCCGACATGGTCGACGGTTTTCAGCAGCAGGCACTCTCGACTGCGCTGCAGATTCCGCTGCTCTACGGCGCCGATGCCGTGCACGGGCACAGCAACGTGCTCGATGCCACGATCTTTCCGCACAACATCGGCCTCGGCGCGACACGTGACCCCGCACTCATCCAGACCCTCGCAGAAGACACCGCCGTCGAGACGAAGGCCACCGGTGTGAACTGGGCCTTCGCCCCGTGCCTGTGCGTCGGCCGCGACGAACGCTGGGGCCGCACCTACGAGTCGTTCGGCGAAGACCCGGCCCTCGTCACCACCTTCTCGGCCGCGAACATCGTGGGCCTGCAGGGCAGCGACCCCGCCGACAAGTCAGGCCCCGACAAGGTGCTCGCCACGGCCAAGCACTGGGCGGGCGACGGCGGCACGAGCTACGACGCGAGCAAGGTCGGCAACGGCTACCCCATCGACCAGGGCCTCACCCACTCGCCCTCGATGGCCGACTTCATGACCACCTACGTCGACCCGTACATTCCGGCCATCGACGCCGGGGTCGGCAGCATCATGCCCTCGTACTCCGGCGTCGACATCGGCGGCACGGGCGACGTGCGCATGCACGAGAACACCGCGCTGAACACCGGTGTGCTGAAAGAGCAACTCGGCTTCAACGGTTTTCTCATCAGCGACTGGGAGGGCATCGACAAGCTGCCGGGCGGCACCTACGCCGAGAAGGCGGTGCGCTCGGTGAACTCCGGGCTCGACATGGCGATGGCGCCCTACAACTTCGGCGCCTTCATCACGAGCATCACCGATGCGGTGGGCGCCAAGAGCGTCGCCGCGACGAGGGTCGACGACGCGGTGCGCCGCATTCTGACTCAGAAATTCGAGTTGGGGTTGTTCGAGCATCCGCTCACCGACCGCAGCAAGGCCAGCGAACTGGGGTCGGATGCCCACCGCGCCGATGCCCGCCAGGCCGCCGCCGAGTCGCAGGTGCTGCTCAAGAACGACGGCGTGCTGCCTCTCGCGAAGAACGCCTCGATCTATGTGGCCGGCTCGAATGCCGACGACCTCGGCAACCAGATGGGCGGCTGGACCATCTCGTGGCAGGGCGCCTCAGGCAACTCGACCACGGCAGGAACCACCATTCTCGCCGGCATGAAGCAGGCGGCACCCGATGCCGCCATCACCTACTCGAAAGACGCGTCGGCTCCCATGGCCGCGGGCAGCGTGGGTGTCGTCGTCGTGGGCGAGACACCCTACGCCGAAGGCCAGGGTGACGTGGGCAACAACGGCCACAGCCTCTCGCTCACCGACAGCGACCGCGCCACCATCGACAAAGTGTGCGGCGCGATGAAGTGCGTCGTGCTGGTTGTGGCCGGCCGCACCCAGCTCGTGACCGACAAGCTGAGCGAGATCAGTGGTCTCGTGGCGTCGTTCCTGCCCGGCAGCGAGGGCGAGGGCGTCGCCGACACCCTGTTCGGCGACACCCCGTTCACTGGGCGGCTGCCGCTGACCTGGCCCGCGACCGCCGAGCAGGTGCCCATCAACGTGGGCGACGCCACCTACGACCCGCTGTTCGCATACGGTTGGGGCGAACGCACTGACAGCCCCAAGGCTCGGCTCGAGAAGGTGTCGGCGTCGCTCGCTGCGGGTGCTGCGAAGATGGCTGTGGATGCTCTGCTTTCGGCTGCGGTCTGGAGCCCGTCTGGCACCGTGAGTGAACCCGCCGCGGCCATTCAGCTCGCGGTGAATGCGGCCGCACAGCTCGGCGGCACCGACAGCGCCACCCTCGCCGACGCCGACCTGCTCGTCTCGGTCGTTCGTGACCTGGCCCAGGCTTCGGTCACGGCGAACACCGCTGTGACCGGGTCGTCGTCGCTCACCGCCGATGCCGAGCATGCGCTGCTCGGGGGAGACTCGGTCACCGCCGTCACTCTGCTGGCGAAGGTGCTCGGCCTGGCTGTGGCGGTCGACCCCGGCACCGGCGGCACCGACCCCGGCGCGGGTTCGGGCGCGGGCGGTGCTGGCGCAGGATCGGGCACGGGCGTTGGATCAGGATCGGGTTCCGCCACCGGCACCACGGGCCAGTCCTCAACCGCATCCGGACAGTCCTCCGGCTCGGCCGGCCCCCTCGCCACCACCGGCAGCCAGCTCACCCTGGCCCTGCTCCTCGCCCTCATGCTCTCCACCTCCGGCGCCCTCCTCTTCGTCGCCCGTCGTCGTCGCCGCCTCACCCCCTGACCCGACGCCCACACCCACACCCGTCTCTTATACACATCT
>NZ_JASJXO010000099.1:0-5175 GCF_035018625.1 Subtercola sp. RTI3
GGAGGTCATAGAACCGGTCGAAGACGAACTGCTCACCCGTACGTACGTCTTTGGTGATCTCGTCGCTTGGTTCACCGTGTCGGCCAAGACACACGTCTGGGGCTGCCGCGCCCTGCGGGCTTGCCCCTGAACGCTTGTTGCCGGATTCGCCCCCAGCAGGAGTGTCGGTTTCGAACTGGGGGCGCACCCTCGGGGACTGCAACGCTTCCAACAACGCACGCAGGCTCCCTGCTTGCAGGGGTGGCAGGAGGGCGATCATTTTGGTCATCCCATCACCCTGAGCACTAAACCTCACATACCGTTTGGACTGCAGAACACGGTCAGTGGGTTCCACACCGTCAGGGTCAAGATGCGCCCGCACCCGCGACGCCAGCAAACCGATGTCGTCCGCGGAGTACCGGAACCCACCCGAGATGTTCATCGCCGCATCAACCAACGCTTTCTCGGCGTCACGGATCTCTTCCGTGAACCCCAACTGGGCTGCGACGTCGGTCAGGTTACGAACGATCTGCGCCGCCGCATCCACACCCAACGTGCCATCGATGAGGCCCTGTTCGACGTGCGGGAAGTTCGACGGGATCAGAACCCCATTGATCGACACCCCCGACCTGACACTCTTACCGAGCTTCAGCCAGCTGTTCGCGGTATGCCCCGCCCCACCCGTTACCGCGGCCACCAGCTTCGGTACCGTCGTGAAGTTCTGTGCCCGAGACAGCGACCCATCCCCGAGCTCCGCACGGGACCTCTCAGCCACCTCCCCAGCCAACCGCACACGCAACCCGTCCACTAACCGGCCCAGCTTCTCTGCGTCTGCGATCCGAGACAACAATGCTTCATCGGCAAGCCCGAAGGGCGCGGCAGCCCCACACCACCCCGCCACAACACCAACCACCTCGTCAAAGGCAGCCCCGTCAGCAGCAGGCGGGATGGTGGGCGATTCGTTCATGACCCAAGTCAACCACCAACCACTGACATTCACTCAACAAATCAGGCCCATAACGACCCCCACAGAAAAAAATCTCAAAAAACTTTTGACGACCTTTTTTCGCCCGCCCCCAACTACCGCGCGCCCACCAGCGCCCGGGGCTCGCCGCTCTCCGTCGGCTCCTCCGACCGTTCGAGCTTGGCGCCTTCAACGTCGACATCGGGCGTGATGCGGTCGAGCCAGCGCGGCAACCACCAAGCCTTCTCGCCGAGCAGGTGCATGGCAGCGGGCACGAGCAGCAGGCGCACGACGAACGCGTCGACCAGTACTCCGATTGCAAGCCCGAAGCCGATGACCCGCGCCTCGACGAGGTCGCCGAAGACGAATCCACCGAAGACGGAGATCATGATGATTCCCGCCGCTACGACCACCGGGCGCGCGGTGCGCAGGCCCGCGTTGACTGCTTTGCGGGCAGGCATGCCGTGCACATGAGCTTCGCGCATTCCCGAGGTGATGAAGAGCTGATAGTCCATCGCGAGGCCGAAGATGATTCCAATGAGAAGAATCGGAAGGAAGCTCAGAATGGGCGCGGGGTCGTGAATGCCGAAGATGAAACCAAGCCAGCCCCACTGGTACACAGCGGTCACGGCCCCAAAGGTGGCGAGCACGGTAAGGAGGAATCCGGTGGTCGCAATGAGGGGAACGGCGATCGAACGGAACACCAGAATCATGATCAGAATCGAGAGGCCCAGCACGATGACGAGGTAGAGGGGCAGGGCATCCGCCAGCTTCGCGGAGATGTCGATGTTGATGGCGGTGAGACCGGTGACGCCGATGGTGACCCCGAGCTGGTTGTCGAGCGAGCCGGAGAGGTCGCGCAGGTCTTTGACGACTTGTTCGGTGCTGGCCGCAGAGGGGCCGTCGGAGGGGATGACTTGAAAGATGACGGTGCGGTTGTCTGCGGATGCCCCGGCGGGTGCCGCTGCGACGACGTTGTTGACCGCGAGCAGTTTGTCGGCCACCTTGGCTTCAAGGCTGGTCAGAGCTTGGTCGCTGGTGGTCGTGGGCAGGTTGGCGACGACAATGATCGCGCCGTTGGTGCCAGCGCCGAATGCCTTGTCGATGTCGGTGTAGGCGATGTATTCGGTCGAATCGGTGGGCTGCGACTTGCCGTCTGGCAGGGCGAGGCGCATCGAGAGGGCGGGAATGGCAACGATTAGCAGCGCAATGATTCCGGCCGCGAGGATGATCACCGGGTGCCTGGTCGCAAGAGTTCCCTCTCTCGAGGCCTTCTTGGCGTGTTCTGGCGCTTCGTGAGGGGCAGCGGCGGCGGCGTGTTTCTGGGTGCCGAGGGCGGCACGTTCCTTTTTCGGTAGCACGCGGAGGCCGGCGAGCGACATGAGCGCGGGTGTGAAGGTGAGCGCGACGAGCACGGCGATCGCCACGACGATGGCGCCGGCGGTACCCATGAGGCCCAGAAAGCCGATTCCGGTGATATTGAGAGCGGCGAGGGCGATGATGACGGTGATGCCGGCGAACATGACGGCGTTGCCGGAGGTTCCGTTGGCGAGGCCGATCGACTCCTGCAGGGGAACACCGGCGCGCAGCTGGCGTCGATGACGGTTCAGGATGAACAGGGAATAGTCGATGCCGACGGCCAGGCCGAGCATCAGGCCGAGTGTGACCGTGGCCGATGACATCGAGACCACCCCGGAGAAGGCGAGTACCCCGAGGGCCCCGACGCCGACGCCGATGAACGACGACAGGAGAGGCAGGCCGGCGGCCACCAGGGAGCCGAGCATGATGAACAGCACGATGGCGGCGATGACGATGCCAGCGATCTCACCGGCGCTGACACCGACGGTCACCGAACTCATCGAGGCGGAGTAGTTCTCGACGACACCGGGGATGGAGGTGGCGTTGATGGCGTTGACGGCCGCCGTCTTCTCGTCGGGCGTGACGTCGGCGGTGGGTTTGGAGAAGACAACGGTGGCGACGGCGGTGGCGTTGTCGCTCGAGACGGTCTGAAGCTTGGCGGCCGCTGAGACGAGGCGCTGGCCGTCGGAGACCTGAGCCTGTTGCGCTTCGAGAGTGGTCTTGTTCTGGTCGAGGGTGGCTTGCTGCTGGGCGAGCTGGTCGGCGGCGCCGGTTGGCGCGTTGGCGCCGGCGGCCTGCAGTTGGGCTTTTGCCTGGTCGAGCTGCGCCTGGCCTGCGGCGAGCTGGGCCGACGCAGTTGTGAGTTGAGCTGCGGCGTCGGTCAGTTTGGTTTGCTGGGCCTGGCGATCGGCGGCGGTTTGAAAGGGGTCGATCGTCGAGCTGACGCCGGGGGTGGCGCCCGCGGCAGTGAGCGCCGTGGCGATGTCGGTTTGCTGTTCGGTGGTGAATGCCGACCCGTCGGAAGTAGTGAAGACGACTTGGCCGGTGCCGCGGTCGGCGTCGGGAAGCGATGCCTGCAGCTGGTCGGCGACATTCTGCGCGGGGGTGCCGGAGATGGAGAAGGTGCTCGCCAGTGAGCCGCCCGCAACGAGGAAGGCCGTGCCGGCTCCGGCGAGGATGACCACCCACACCGCGATGACGATCCAGGCGCGCCTGGCGGAGGCGAGTCCGAGCCGTTGGAGGAGCTTGGCCATGGGGGAGCCTTTCGATCGAGCGAGGAGGGGCGAGCATCCGCGACCGGGTGAAGGCGTCAGAAGACGGAACCACTTCGTGCGGACCGCTTCGTCGAAAGTCACTCTATCAAAACGGTACGTAACGTAATTTGGGGGTTGACTGTGAGATACGCTCGGAGGCGTGGAGAGACTGGGCCGTAAGCGAAGCGAAGAGGCGCGGGCCGCCGTGCTGCGGGCAATGCGCGAGCTGGTCACAGAGCAGGGCTACGCGCACGTGACGATCGAGAAGATTGCGGCTCGGGCGGGTGTGGGCAAACCCACCGTCTATCGCTGGTGGCAGTCGAAGAACGCGATTCTCGCCGAGTGTGTGCTGAGCGGCGACGTGCTGCCGACGCCCGTGGCCACCGATTCGCCCAGTGGTGTTCGTGCCGACCCGAGCGAGTGGATCACAGCGGTGCTGACCTACGTCGACGAGAATGCTCCGCTGCTGAGGGGTCTGGTGGCGTCGGCGTTCGAAGATCCGGACATCGCCCGGCAGCTGAGTACTCACCTTGCTGACCCTCTGGAGGTCGCACTGCAGGCGTGGGCTAGTGAGCCCGGCGCGAGCGCGCCGCACCCGGCAGGAATCTCGCCGCGCGCGTTGGCGCAACTACTGCTGGGCGCTATTCTGTACCGACTGTCTCGCCCGCCGGGTGCGAGTGACGACCCGACAGAAGAGCTGTTCGGGGTGTTGGTCTCGCGGCTTCAGGCATCGTAGGCCGAGCCTGCCACCGCGCGCCAGACCAGACCAGACCAGACCAGACCAGACCCGACTACACCCGGCTGCGCACGCCGATCGACTCTTCGGCGACCACTCGCAGCCCAGCCCCGCTGTTCGCCGACGCCGTGAGCGCATCGACCCAGGCGCGGTTCAGCGAGATCTCGGCGCTGCTGTCGAATTCGAACTGCAGCGCAATGGCCGGATGAAACCAGAGCGTGCGTGCATTCGCTGTGACCGAATCGGTGAAGTTGAGAGCGAATTTCTCTTCGCGGCGGAGCTTCGCGAGCAGCACCACTCGCAGGTGCGCGAGTGTTCGGTCGTCGAACTGCACGGTCGTTCCGGGGCTGCCGTAAATGAGTGAAGCCATGTCACTTCCTAACTCGACACGCTGGTTATCGGCGGTCTGACCGGAAGTTTAGTGGATGCCCCCGACAGCCGCAGTCGATCCAGAGCACGATGCCGCGGTGGCCGTGTAGCACCGACGCGACCCTTGCTCGAATGGCCGATCGACGGCGCTTGCGATGGCGGCGACGGGTTCGGTGTCGGCCGAAACCGTGCGGAGGTCGACACCGGGTCGGGGGCCTGCTTTTCGCGACCGTCGCGACCGCGGTGGTGGCGCCAACCTCGTGATCGGTGTCGGGCTCGGCATCGCCCTCGTGTCGGGTCTGCTCGAAGTGCAGCGCAGCGCCACCGGCGAAGACTTCGCCGGGCTCACCGGCGTGTTCTACGCCGTCGTATATGTGGGATTCCTCGTCTCGACCCTCATCGCCGACCTCGCCCTCCCGCGCCGCTCAGGGCGGGGTTGAGGTACGCCTTTCGGCTAGTTAGGCGGCCGAAAGGTGAGCATTTGCCGTACCTCAACCTGTCTCTTATACACATCT
>NZ_JASJXO010000100.1:0-4682 GCF_035018625.1 Subtercola sp. RTI3
CGAAGCCATAAAACCTCTCGGTCGTCCCACGACCCACCTCCAAGATAGAGGTGTTGCTTCCACCGATTGAATTCACCCAGCACCCGCCGACCAAAACCAGCCCGACTGCTCCACCCTGGCCCGTTGCGCGGCCGGGTGCTGCATGATCTCCGCGACCGGTTCTCACCCGAGCAGATCGCAGGCCGGCTCCGCCTAGATTTCCCCGACGACCCCACCATGCAGGCGTCGCACGAAACGATCTACCAGGCCATCTACCGCGACAGGCCCGGCCGCCTCGCCCGGCCCGACCAGCCGCTGACCCGGACCAGACGGCGGGTGAGAAAGCCCCGCCGGGCAAAGAACACCCGCGTGGGCCGAATCCAGAACATGGTCTCCTTCCGGGACCGCCCCGCCGACGCGGAAACCCGGCAGACCCCCGGACACCTCGAATCGGCGCGGTCCTCGCGTTCGACTTCTCAACATCCGCTACATGACATCGACCCACATTGGCACCTGGACAATGGACAAGCTCATCCGCTTCGGTCTGCTCACGCGCAACACCGACCCGATCATGTGGGACTTCGGATCGGCCGCGAAGCACCACTCGCTATTCAATCCTTAGCTCGACACCACCACAGCCAAAGCCGACGCCGACCCACACGCTCCCCACCACGGCGCGGTGCGACCGCGCGCCGAAAGTGGTTCCCGCGCAGGCATCTCGACGCTGCGCAGCGCGTTCAACCCCGACGCCGAGATCGCCGAGAAGCTCGCCGCGAAGATCAAGCGCGAACTCGAGAAGTTCGGCGTCGCGAACGAACCTCTGGGAGTCGACGTGATCGAGTTGCCGATTCTCTTCGCGCTTCAGAAAGCGGGCATTCAGGTCGTCGATGGGCAACAGGTCTTCATGGGGGTGTGACCCTCGGGCTCCTGATCGCTACAGTCCTCACACAGATCGCATCGAGAAAGCGGGGACCGGTCGGCGTAGCTCGCTGACGCACCAACCTGTAGCCCAAAATCGGGGAATTGAGACCAAGTACGTCGGCTGACCCCAGGACCTTTCCCGACTAGAAAAATCCGGGTGGTTTGCTAATAATCTCGCAAGGGATGCTGATCTAATTTTGGGTTGCACTTGTGCCGCCGGCGATTTGACGGAGAACGTCGAGATGATTGACCCAGGCTTCGCGACCATCGGGTGTCAGTTTGACCCAGGTTCTGGGACGTTTTCCTACATAACCCTTTTTGACCTCAAGGATTTCAGCCTGTTCGAGGATCGTGATCTGCTTGCTTAAAACGGAATCACTGACCTGGATTGCGTCGCGAATGGTAGCAAAGTCTAAGGAATCGGCAGAGGCCAAGGCAGCAACGATCGAGAACCGGACGGTTTGATGGATTACCTCTGACAACAGGTGGCGTGGGTGCGATGGTATCGGCGTCATGAGCGGGCTTCCTTGATGGCACTCGTCACTGTGACAGCAGCGATCAACAGTGAGGCGAGGATGGCAAGAAAGACATTGCCTTTCAACTCGGAAGTCGCGAAAACAATAGCAATGCCGTAACTGAAAGCCCAGGCGGTCACATATCGACCCCAGCGCTTTTGGAACCCTAACTTGCTCGATCCACGCCCAAACACGATGAAACCGCCAATAATGAGTGCAACCCAAACGAGCATTGCAATCGTGGAAACGAAGTATGTCGTTCCGCTGGTGAGGTTCATCGCTAAGGTGCCGAGTGATGTTGCGGCACCAAGACCGACAAGAGCTGTGATGTATGGCCAGCTCACTCCTGCCACCGCCGAAGTGCTTACTCGTCGGGCATGGGCAAGAAGCTGCTCAGCTTCCTCGGGAGAGGGTTGAACGGGTGATGAATCTGGCATGGTGCCTCCGGGTTGAATGATTGCGAATCCACGCTATAAAGTACTTTCTACATTGTCAACTAATTTACTCATAAGAAATGACGAATACTGACACCCATCAGGCAGCCCCGATCGGGCGACGTTCGGCCAGTGGCAGGCCAACCGGCACGGCATCGGGTACGGGAAGGTTCAATAGTGGTGCGATCACTGCTCGAACCCGCCGTCGGATATTTCACGAATTCGCGAGCCACCCCAACCTAGAGAAAGACCCGTCGATTGGTTGGTCAGTGACGACCGTTCCCGCGGACACCGAACGCACCTACGCCGACGAAATCGCCACGCTCGATAGCGCGCTCGTCGCGTACCGCCTCACCGAAATGTCAGCCGGGGGCCGCAAGTCGAACAACAACGGCATGACCGCGCTCTGCGACTGTGGCCGCAAGATTCGGGTATCCAAGACCGTATATTCAGCCGCGGCGATCAGCTGCGGGCTCTGCGGCAGCGACTTCGAAGCAGAAGACGACGACGAGTAGTAAAACCCCCGAGCAGGAGAGGCCGGCCTGATAGCCGGCCTCTCGGCCGACGAAGCCCCGACAATCGTTCTACCCAGCCAGGAGGCGGAGAAAATGATCACCATCTATTCCAAGCCGCGTTGTATTCAGTGCTCTGCCACCTAAGGCTCAGCCCACGATTCGGCATAAATGACACGATAGGGGCGCAGGCACTTGATTGTGAGGTTTTGGCGCGGCATCTCTCGGGCCTGACTTCCGCTTGAATTCTGGACAGGGAACGCCTTGGGCCTTGGCAGCCAAGACGAGCCTTGGACAGGGCGTGGACGTGGGCTGACTGAAGCGCCCCGGGTTTGATGCCGCATCCTTTTGAGTTGAAGGACGTATGTCATGCCAAAGAAGATCGATCCTGCCCTCCGTGATCGGGCTGTGCGGTTGGTGCGTGAGCACCGGTTGGAGTACCCGTCATTGACGGGTTCGAGTCGGCCATGATTCCGTGCGCCGGTGGGTGCTGCAAGCCGATATCGACGATGGCACTCGTGACGGGGTCACCAGCGTCGAGCATGCGGAGATCAAGAAACTCAAGGCCGAGAACCATCGCCTTCGTGAAGACGTCGCGATACTTCGAGCGGCGACGACTTTCTTCGTGGGGGAACTCGACCCCCGCAACCATTGATGCTGGGCTTCATCGACACGATGAGAGCTGAAGGTTGCGCGGTCGAGTCGATCTGCCGGGTCCTGCGGGAGCAGAGCCACCAGATCGCCGCGCGCACCTACCGATCCCAGCGGCACGGCGTCGTGGCTGCAAGGACAGTCAATGAGTCGGAGGTGATTGACGCGGTGGGTTCCGCGGCATGGACCACCGTCGAACGTCACAAAGGCACGAGAACCAGAAGATCAATGAGCAAGAGATCGCCAGGAGAATGATCTGGGAGTCTTCAGCTTGACTGGAAACGTCAACGGACGAACGTGGGCGTTAACCCAATGCGGAGGAGTGGGACCCGGCCATGCCGTCCTCGGAAGTCGTCGTAGATGCCTGCCATGATGTCTTCGCCCGAATCGGTCAGTTCGAGGAATACTCCGCGCCGGTCGCTCGGATGTGCGACCCGGTGGATGAGATTTCGCTCCACCAGCCTGTCGGAGATCGCCGTCACGGCGCCCGTGGTGAGGTTCATCGATGCTGCAAGGATCGTCGGTGCCGCTTCGCGCTGCTCAGCGATCCTCGACAAGAACCGGAGCTCCGACAATGTCAAACTAGCAACGGCCGCTTACTGGTGCCGGTTGCGATTCATCGCACGGAGGAAGACTAACGCTGCAGCTGGCAGTCCATCGACCTGTTCAATCGGACCGGACTGACCGAACATTGGATCCTCCCATTCGCTCGATACCTGAGCTATTGACGCCTTTTAAGTATCTCAGCTTGTCAAGCCCCAAAATAGCCAGCCTAAAACTATTCAGGGTCTAGAGAATTTGATCTACATTGGCTTTTGCGCACACAGGTTTAGCGCAGCAGGGGTCACCTAGTACCGCCTATGTAGTCGTCGGTGGAGCCTTCCGTCCCACCCGAACGAGGAGGCTTCAGCGATGAGCACGTACCGTCTGACCGTGAACGAGAGCAGATTTTACCTGTCGCCGGAAGACGACGTCGAAACTCTCAAGACAGCTCTATTGGCCGCGATCTCTGGCGGTGCCGGTTTCATCGATCTGTTCAATTCAGCCCGGGTGAAAGTCGCGCTGCTCGTCACGGCGCACACTCACGTGCAAATCGAAGAATTCGATTCAATCGATGACGTCAGCGACCTCTGGCAGCAACCCGAAGCCTCGAGTATGTTCAATTTCGACGAATGGGACATCACCACAGCACAACCCTGAGTGAGCAGCATCGACAGCGCAGCCCGATGGCTCAAGTATTCTGCTGGGTTCATCTACCGTTTCGTAAGAGAAGCACGGCTCATGCGGCGGGATCAAGATCGTGGATGTGCCGTGCGACGGCCGCGAGCGTGGAGTCGATCAGCATGGGTCACGTCCCGCTGAGTGGTGGAGTTTCTCGACACCGTGCAGGTCAGTTGTTTGATTATGCGGCGATGAGTTCTGGGAGCGCAACCTCCTGTTCCAGCGTGTCGGATTCCGCGGTATCCATCGCGCGGAGCGCGGCCATGAAGGCTTCGGAGAGGTAACAGCGATCGCCGGCTTCCCACTCGTCGTGCTGCTCGACCAGAACGGCGCCGGCTAGCCGCAGCAGAGCGGCGGGGTTGGGGAACACCCCGACGACGTCGGTGCGGCGTTTGATCTCCTTGTTCACCCGTTCCATTAACCGGCTCTCGTGCTCAGGTCAAGCCGTT
>NZ_JASJXO010000101.1:0-4516 GCF_035018625.1 Subtercola sp. RTI3
GCTGAACGATGCCAATCACGCACCTAAACAACGGGGCTCAACCGCACCATAGACGGTGCTCATCGAAGCGAATATTCCGTGGACGGTGACACGGTTGTCGTCTGGCGCATCGACCGGTTGGGTCGTTCGCTGATTGATGTGTTGAACACGGTGAAGTCGCTGCAACAGACAGGTATCAGTGTGCAGTCGGTATCGGACGGGATTGATCCGTCGACGAAGACCGGGCGGATGATGCTCGGCATGCTCGCGACGCTGGCGGAGTACGAACGTGAACTCATCGTCGAACGAGTCAATGCCGGTATCGCGGTGGCCCAAGCTGCAGGGACCCGGTTCGGTAGACCGGTCAGCGACCCGGCCGTGATCGCTGAGAAACTGAAGATCGTCCGTGACGCTCGGAAGGCCGGCAAGACGGCCGCGGCGGCCGCCCAGCTCGTGGGGTGGTCCCGGGCGACCCTATATAGGTACGAGCAGGCGGCAAGCACCGCGCCGGAGCGTGTCTTGGCTACGATCCTGAAAGAACTACCAGTGGATATGAGACCGCTGCCGTCGGTTGCGGAGTACGACGAGCTGTTGACCCTGTCGAGGCGGACGACCGCAACGGGTGCGAGTGAGTCGCAGATAGTATGACGTCGTAACTGAGCCGGTGAGCGCGGACGCGATCCGTGAAGAGATCCGGGCGTCACTACGACGGTTACGCCGGCTCGGTGATGACGGCCGAATCGTGATGGCCGGAGACAGTTAGAACACCGACTGGCACGACTCTGCTGCCGCTATCGAGATCGCGACCGCTGCGCTTGAGCGGGCAGACGCGGCCATGCTCTGGATGCACACCCTCCCCCACCCCGACGGCGGATACCCTCCCATCCCGGACTGAACTGAATAGGTGCAGCCCGCTCCACCTTGGGGGTTCGAGAGTTCGGAGCTTCAACGACCCTCCACACACCCCAAGAATCACAGGAGGATGTCGTACCACCACTGCTTAGTCTCCGAGCCCGCTGGCGTAGGGGACCTTTCCCGAGAATTGGTCCTCAAGCCCTTATTCCGTGGTGAGAACAATTTTCCCTGACTAGACAGGCATTTTCGGTTTAACGTGCCGGCACGCTCCTCGACCTATCCGTATGGATTGAGGCTTAGTGCGGGGCTGTCGGCTGACGGGGCGTTTGGTCCGGGTTACCGGATCCGAGGAGACCGCCCGCGTGCACGGCTTTCTCGCGATCCCCTCCGTTTAGTTCGGCTAACGCTTCAAGTTCTCCGTCGGGCGCTTGTTCAACAGCTATGAGGCGATCATCAGCGCCCGGCATGGCGCGGAGAATTTCGTCGAGTTTTCGTTGTGTAGCCGATTGCTGCCGAGATTGAGTGTGCTGGATCGCGAACACCATAATCAGGGTCACCGACGAGCTCACGATATACAAGACGTTGTCCCACCAGCCGGGGAAGTCAACCATAATGCCGAACAGTACCCAGAGAATGATTGCTGCAGTCGCGATCAATCCCGCGGCCGAGTGAGAACTCACCAGCCCGATGGTGTGCAGCAAACGGCTACTTCGGGTACGCGGCGCGTTCGACGCCAGCAGCTCGGAAACCTTCCGGAGGCTCCACCGGGGGCGCCCAATCATGCTCTGATATTCCGTCATTCGTTTTCCTGGTCCTTTCTCGCAGTCGTTCGTCCAGGTGCAATCCCACCATCCCGACCTGATCGAATTGTGTACTGCCGACCCGTTTTGACATCGCCTAGTAGTCGGGGTCTGAGTGGAACGGAACGAAAAAAGTCGGGGTAAGTTACTGACCGACCGGCATCGAAGCTCGCAGTTAGAGGCAGTTAGAGGCAGTTAGAGGGGTGTTTCGCGGGCGAGGACGATGGTTCGGTCGCGGGGAAGTTCTATGAGGTCCAGGGGGTCTGGTGCCAGCCGGTCGAGCGCGAGGAAGATGACTTGGGCCCATCGAAACATTTTGCTGGCACCATTGAAGCGGGGCACCGGTGAGGAGATGAAGAACGTTGCCCGGGAGGCGGCGAAGTCGTCGAGCGCGTGTTTGTCTGCCGCGCGAGCTTCGGTGAGTAGGGCTGTCATGCGGGGATGTTCGCGGAAGCCGATTTTGGCTACCACTCTGACGATGCCTGAGGGGAATGTTTCGACGGTGATGCGTTGGCTCATACCGATAGTGCTGGGCACGTCGACGGTCGACCAGCTCAGCAGAATCGCACGCTTTTGGAGGGCGTGGTTGCGGGTGACCATCGTTCGAAGTGCCACGGGCACGATGTACGGGTTGCGGGTGATGAACACCGCGTCGCCGGAAACCCGAAACAGGTCGCCCTTATGGCTGGCGATGAACAACGGAAGATCATCGATGGGCATCTCGCCCTCACGGCGGGCGGTTCGGATGCGCTGCTGGCCGGCCCACCACACCGACATGATGGTGAAAACGATCGCGCCGATCGCCAACGGCAGCCACCCGCCCGAGGCCGCTTTTGGCAGATTCGCGACCAGGAACGAGACGGTGACCACGAGTATCCCGCTCGCCGCGGCGATTCTCAGCGTGACCCGCCTCGCGTGCGCCCAACTCCAGGCTATGTACACGACCGTCGTGATTGAGATCGTCGTCGTGACGGCGATTCCGTAGGCTGAGGCTAAGGCGGCCGAGCCGCGGAAACCGATCGTGACCGAGAGCACAGCGATGGCTAACAGAACGTTGATCGCCGGTACGTAAATCTGTCCTTCGCTTTCAGCTGACGTGTGGATCACTCGAAGCGGTGGGAAAAAACCCAGCCGCCAGGCCTGGTGAATGACAGAGTATGTTCCCGAAATCACGGCCTGAGAGGCGATGATCGTGGCCACCGTGGCGAGGACGACCATCGGGATCTGACCCCAACCCGGCACCAGACCGAAGAACGACGCGGCCGCTTGGCGTGGATCCCGGATCGCCAGGCTCGCCTGACCCAAATAGTTCAGAACCAGCGCGGGGAACACGACGAACAACCACGCCCGGGTGATCGCTTTCCGGCCGAAATGGCCAAGGTCTGCGTACAGCGCTTCAGCTCCGGTGACGGCCAGCACGATCGCCCCGAGCGCCAGAAACGCTGTACCCGGCTGCTGAATGAAGAACAAAATCACCCAGTGCGGCGACAGAGCTTGAAGCACAGCTGGGTGCTGGAGGATCGACGCAATCCCGCTGACCGCGAGAACAACAAACCACAGCAGCATGATGGGCCCGAATAGGCGCCCGATGGTTCGGGTACCGAAGCGTTGAAGCGCGAAGACTCCCACCAGGATCACTACCGCTATCGGCACCACAAGAGACGCAAGGTCTGGTTGTACGCCCTCTAACCCTTCGACTGCTGAGAGCACCGAGATCGCTGGGGTGATGACGCTGTCGCCGAGGAACATTGCGGCGCCGATCATCGCGACGATCGTGAAAACCGCGATCGTGCGAGCCTTCAGACTACTTCGCCGGAGCAGCCCGAAAAGCGCAAGCAAGCCGCCCTCTCCACGGTTATCGGCGCGCATCAGAAAACGCACATACAACACCGAGACAATCAGCGCCAGGGAATACACAATCGTCGCCGTCGAACCATAAACGTAATCCGTGCCGGGCCCGGCACTACCAGAACTGCCCACACCGAACGTCGTCGATGCTGCATACAACGGGCTCGTACCAATGTCGCCGAACACCACACCCATCGCCGCGATCACCGGACCCGCTACCAACGCCGGCTTGCCAGCGCTGAACTTCGCAAACGTCATCAACAACCTCCAGGCCGACACAAAACCCCAGCGCAGCCTACCCTCCCCCACCGGTTCTGGGCCGGGTCTGTAACGGTAACGGTGTTTTTGGCGTTTTTCATTCGTAGGTCTCCGCTGCCTGCCAGCGGTTGGCGAAGGTGATCGCGGACGTGTTGAGGGCTGGTTTCCACCGCACGGCCCATCGTTCCCGGCCGCGGCGTGTCGGGTCAAGACTGCGGGTCACGAGGTACAGACATTTCAGCGCTGGGCGGGTTGAACTGGTCAACGCAACATCTTGATGAGTGAGGTGTTGTATGGGTGTTTCTGGTCGGCCGAGATTCCGGTCGCGGTGCAGCGGGAGTGCTGGGCGGCGATCCGGTCGGGCATGGTGGTCGCTGAGGCGGCGGCCGCGGTCGGGGTGTCGATCACGGTCGCGTGGCGGTGGGTGCGGCAGGTTGGCGGGGTGATGCCACCTGACTTCTCGTCCTCGCGTGTTCCTCTGAGCGCGCGCCGGTTGTCGTTCACGGAAGGGGAGGAGATCGCTTGTCAGCGTGCCGCGGGTGTGACGGTGCGCTTGATCGCTTCGGCACTGGGCCTTTCTCCGTCGACAGTGAGCCGTGAGCTGCAACGCGGAACGGTTCGTCGCAAGTCTGGTTACCGGGCCACCGTCGCTTAGCCTCAATACCGTTCAGTTAAGTGTTTGAATCGTGATTTCTGGTTGGTGACGTCCCTGTGAGTGGTGGGGTTTCGGGTTCTTGAGCGTTGCATCGTCGACGTAAGAAGCCACCGTGTGATGG
>NZ_JASJXO010000102.1:0-4391 GCF_035018625.1 Subtercola sp. RTI3
AGATGTGTATAAGAGACAGGTTTGGGTTTCACCGGCGTGATCGCGCCAGAAGGGTTCGGTGACAGCTGTGGCTGCAACTGACACGTGGCTCGTCATCGGGCTCGGCAATCCCGGGCCCGAATACGCCGGCAATCGCCACAACGTGGGGCAGATGGTTCTGGATGATCTGGCCGGGCGCCTCTCGGCCCCCTTCAGGTCGCACAAGGCCAACGCTCGCGTGGCCGAGGGTCGGAGCACTCCGGGCGGCCCCCGTTTCATTCTGGCGAAGCCGAACAGTTTCATGAACAACTCCGGTGGCCCCGCCGCCGGGCTGCTCTCGTACTACTCGCTCGAGCCGTCGCAGCTCATCGTCGTGCACGACGAACTCGACATCCCATTCGACACCCTGCGTCTGAAGTTCGGCGGCGGGCACGGCGGGCACAACGGCATTCGCGACATCATCGCGGCGGCCGGCACCGGCGACTTCGCCCGGGTGCGGGTGGGTATCGGCCGGCCTCCCGGCCGCCAGAACGCGGCCGACTTCGTGCTGCGCGACTTCTCGTCGACCGAGCGGCAGAACCTGCCCATCCTGCTTGCAGACGCGGCCGACGCCGTGGTGAAGATTGCGGCCGACGGGCTCACGGCTGCGCAGCAGCAGTTTCACGCGCCACCGCCGGCGTGAGTCGCGCGGCCTGCGTCTGACCCCGTGCGGGTGTCGGTGGGGGCCCGTAGAATTGGTTCAGTGATACTTCAGGGTTTGATCGCAGCGCTCTTGCGCGCCTCCACGTTCGACAGCGCCGTGGCAGAGGCCGGCCGCGACGCCGACTTCTCGCTCACCGATGGGCTCCGAGCCCCGCTGCTGTCCGCGCTGCTTTCGCAGCGCGCGGCCGACTCTCTGCCGCAGGTGATGCTCGTTGTCACCGCGACCGGGCGCGACTCCGAGGGGCTCCGCGCGAGTCTCGGGTCGCTTGCTCCCGAAGCCGAGGTGCTCGAGTTTCCGGCGTGGGAGACACTGCCGCACGAACGTCTGAGCCCGAGCGCCGAGATCGTGGGCAAGCGCATCGCGGCGCTGCGGCGACTCGCTGCGTGGTCGGCCGAGACGGCCGCGGCCGATGCTGCGGGGGTACCGTCGGTGCGCGCGGCAATCGCCCCGGCAGGCGAAGTTCCCGTTCGGCCCCGGCCGCTCATCGTGGTGGCGTCGGTGCGTGCCGCGCTGCAGCCGTTGGCCGACAACCTCGCCGTGCAGGAGCCCGTGCGGCTCGTGAAGAGCGGGCGTGGGTACGACCTCGCCAAGCTCACCACCGATCTTGTCGAACTCGCGTACTCCCGGGTCGACATGGTGACCCGGCGCGGTGAGTTCGCGGTGCGGGGCGGCATTCTCGATGTGTTCCCGGCGGTGGCCGAGCATCCGGTGCGGGTCGATTTCTTCGGGGATGAGATCGAGGAGATCCGCGGCTTCTCTGTGGCCGACCAGCGATCGCTCGACGTGGCGTTCGACAGCGTCGAGCTGCCGCCGAGCCGCGAACTGCTGCTGAGCGAGCCCGTGCGGCAGCGGGCGCGGGAGATGCAGCACGAGTTTCCGAGTCTCGCGGGGCTGCTCGAGAAGATCTCGCAGGGCATTCCGGTCGAGGGCATGGAGAGCCTCGCCCCGGCGCTGCTCGACCGGCTCGTGACGGTGACGCACTACCTGCCGGCGGGTGCGGCCATCGCCGTCATCTCACCCGAGCGGGTGGCGAGCCGGGCGGTGAGTCTCACCGAGACGAACCGCGAGTTTCTGTCGGCCGCGTGGAACGCTGCGACGGCCGGGGCCGAGGCTCCGATCGACCTTGCGTCGGGCGAATTCATCACGCTGAACGACCTGCGGGCGGCCGCGGGGTCGAAGCGCCCGTGGTGGACTTTCAGCACGTTCGACAGCGGTACAGCATCCGTCGACGAACACCTGCAGGCCATCGTCGACACAGACGCGCACTACGTGCGAATCGCGGCCGACGCAGTGCCGAGCTTTCAGGGCAACGTCGACGGCGCCCTCGAACACGTCGCCGCGCGCCTGCGCGATGGCTGGACGGTGGCTGTCGTGGCCGCCGGCAGCGGCCTGGTCGAGCGGGCTGCCGATGTGCTGGGCGAGCACGAACTCGCCGCCCGGGTCGTCGACGAGTTTCCCGCCGACCCCGAACCCGGCATCGCATACCTCGTGAAGGCCACTGTCGAGAGCGGTTTCGAGCTGCCGCAGACGAAGCTCGCGCTCATCAGCGAGTCGGAGTTCTACGGCCGCACCGCCGGGTACGACTCGCGCCAGGTCAAGAGGCTGGCGACGCGCCGCAAGAACGTCGTCGATCCTTTGCAGCTGAAAGCCGGCGACGTGGTGGTGCATCAGACGCACGGCATCGGTCGGTTCATCGAACTCACGCAGCGCGAGGTGTCAAGCGGCGGCCGCAACCCCGTGAAGACCACACGCGAATACCTGCTGATCGAATACGCGCCGTCGAAGCGCGGTTACCCGGGCGACAAACTTTACGTTCCCACCGACCAGCTCGACCTGCTGACGCGTTACGTCGGGGGAGAGGCACCGCCGCTGTCGAAGATGGGCGGCAGCGACTGGTCGGCTGCGAAGTCGAAGGCCCGCAAGGCCGTACGCGACATCGCCGTCGAACTCGTGAAGCTGTACAGCGCCCGCATGGCGTCGCGCGGCTACGCCTTCGGGCCCGACACGCCGTGGCAGCGTGAGCTCGAAGAGGCCTTCCCCTTCGCCGAGACGCCCGACCAGCTCACCACCATCGACGAGGTCAAGGCCGACATGGAGCGGCCCATCCCGATGGATCGACTGCTCGCCGGCGACGTGGGCTTCGGCAAGACCGAGGTCGCCGTGCGTGCCGCGTTCAAGGCGATCCAGGAGGGCAAGCAGGTTGCCATGCTGGTGCCCACCACGCTGCTCGTTCGCCAGCACCTCGAGACCTTCTCCGAACGATTCGCTGGGTTTCCCGTGCACACCCGCGCGCTTTCGCGGTTTCAGAGCGACAAGGAGGCCCGCGAGACCATCAAGGGCCTCGCAGATGGCACCATCGACATGGTCATCGGAACCCATCGCATCCTCACCGAGTCGATGGTCTTCAAAGACCTCGGCCTGGTCATCATCGACGAAGAGCAGCGGTTCGGCGTCGAACACAAAGACAGACTGAAGAAGCTGAAGACCAACGTCGACATTCTGTCGATGAGCGCCACGCCCATCCCTCGCACGCTCGAAATGGCGGTCACGGGCATCCGTGAGATGTCGACCCTGGCCACGCCGCCCGAAGATCGGCACCCGATTCTCACGTACGTGGGGCCCAACAGCGACAAGCAGATTGCGGCGGCCATCCACCGCGAAATGCTGCGCGAGGGGCAAGTGTTCTTCGTGCACAACCGGGTGCAGTCGATCAGCCGAGTTGCGGCGCACATCGCCGAGCTGGTTCCGGATGCCCGCATCGCTGTTGCCCACGGCCAACTGCCCGAGCATGTACTCGAGCAGGTCATCGTCGACTTCTGGGAGCGCAAATTCGACGTTCTGGTCTCGACCACGATCATCGAGACCGGGCTCGACATCCCGAACGCCAACACCCTGATCATCGACCGTGCCGACAAGTACGGGCTCTCGCAGCTGCACCAGTTGCGCGGGCGGGTCGGGCGCGGGCGCGAACGCGCGTACGCCTACTTCCTGTACGACGAGAACAAGCCGCTCTCCGAGACCGCGCACGACCGGCTGTCGACCATCGCGGCGAACAACGAGCTCGGGTCGGGAATGCAGGTCGCGCTGAAAGACCTCGAGATTCGCGGGGCCGGCAACCTGCTCGGCGGCGAACAGTCGGGGCACATCGCCGGGGTCGGGTTCGACCTGTACCTGCGCATGATCGGCGAAGCGGTGTCGACCTTCCGCGGCGACGTGGCCGAGGGCCAGACCGAGCTGCGGCTCGAGCTGCCCGTCGATGCGCGCATCCCCGAAGAGTACGTCGACAGCGAGCGGCTTCGCCTCGAGGCTTACCAGAAGCTGTCGACCGCGTCGTCGCCCGCCTCTGCCGACGGCCAGATCGACCAGGTACTCGAAGAACTCACCGACCGCTACGGCGAGCCGCCCGAGCAGGTGACCAACCTCATCACGGTGTCGAAGCTGCGCCGGCTCGCTCAGCGCACCGGGCTCAGCGAGGTCGTCGCGATGGGGTCGAACCTGCGCGTGGCGCCCGCGAACCTGCCCGACTCCATCCAGGTGCGGTTGAAGCGTATGTACCCCGCGGCCAAGTATTTCGCAGCGGCCTCGGCGCTCAGCGTTCCGATGCCCGTCGTGAACGGCGAGCCGCTTCCGGATGCCCAGCTCATCACCTGGGTCGAGAACCTGCTCGCTGCCCTCTTCCCGGCCCCCGCCCTCGCGCCCGCCTCCGCCC
>NZ_JASJXO010000103.1:0-4047 GCF_035018625.1 Subtercola sp. RTI3
ACAATTTTCCCTGACAAGACGGGCATTCTCGGTTTAACGCGCCGCTACACCCCGAGCCCGATCGGTGGATTGAGGCTAAAGGGTACGGGGCGACAGGTGCCTCGACGTGGGCGTACGCGTACGACCCGGTCACTCTCGGTATCTCAGTGCAAACCAACCCAGACGGGTCAACACAGACGTACTCGTACGATGACCCAGGCCACGTGACCTCCTCCAGTGACGGCCTCGGACGTACTACTTCCAACTCCTACGACGCAGCCGGGCACCTGCTCCGATCGATCAGCCCCGACGGCCTGCAAACAACCAACACATACAACGCGGCCGGCGCTCCTACCTCGAGCGTGCTGTCCCTTCCCGGTCAGAGCGCAGAGCAGGCAGGCACGAGCGGTAGTACTGCCACCCGCAGCGCCTCCGCCACCTACACAAACGCAGCACGCCCCGCTCTCCCAACGACGAAAACTGACGTCGCCGGAAGCACGACAACCTATGCGTACGACACGTTCGGTGAAGTCTCCTCGGAGACCGACGCTGCAAGCCATGTCGAAAAATTCGCCTACAACACTGGACGCGGTATCGTCACCAGCAGCGTCAGCCCCACAGGTGTCGCCGCAGGCACAGCCGTGACCTGCACGCCACCAGCGGCCGGCTGCACCACATACGCCTATGACATCTACGGCCACACGATCAAGACCACAGATCCGCTCGGCCACTTCACCTCAGCAACGTTCGACGCGGACGGTAATCAGCTCACCAGCACCGACGCGAACAGCCACACCACCACTACCGTGTATGACGCCTCCGACCGGCCAACGACCGTGACACAGCCATCCACGGCCGTCGCAACAACCGCATACAACGGCGATAACACGGTGCACTCCACCACAGACGCCGCCACCCACGTGACCTCATACACGTACGACGCGCAAGGCCGGGAGTCGACCTCGGTAGACCCAGACAGCAAGACCACCACCTACGGGTACGACCTCGACGGACGGCTCACCACCCAAACCCAGCCCACCGGCGACATCATCACCCAAGCCTGGGACAACGCCAGCGAGCTCACCGGCATCACCTACTCCGGGACCGCCACCCACGCCGTCGCATACACCTACGACCCCGCCGGACGACGCGTGACGATGACCGACGGCAGCGGAACTAACACCTACTCACATGACCGGTTCGGTGACACCACCACCGTCACTGCCGGCAATGGCCAGGTCGTCGGCTACGGCTATGACGCCGCTGGCCGGGTCACCACGATCGCCTACCCTGGCACGAGCAACACTGTCACCCAGCACTACAACACCATCGGCCAGATGGACTCCATCACCGACCCCGCCGGACTCATCACCGGGTTTGGCTACAACGCCGACGGTGCACCCACCACCACGACCTACCCCAACGGTGTCACCGCCACCACCGGCTACAACACCGCCGACCAGGCCACCACCTCCACCCTTGCCAAAGGCGCGACCGCTCTCGGCACGCTCACCTACACTCGCGACAACACCGGTGACCTCACCGGACGCACCGCGACATCGGGCGCCGCAGGAGGCAACTACACCTACGGATACACTCCCAACCAATACCTCTCCACCAGCACCACAGGAGGCGCTACCACCACCCTCGGTTACGACGTTGTCGGCAATCCCACCAGCCTCGGCACCGGAACCCAAGTCTTCGACCCCGCCGGCAAACTCTGCTGGACCAGCACCACAACCGTCACCACACCCAGCTGCACAACACCCGCGACCGGATCCAACGCCTACACATACGACAGCAACGGGCAACGCACCACCCTGACTCCCAGCACTGGAACGGCAACGCACTACAACTGGAACGCCGCCGGAGAACTCACCTCAATCACCGGAGCCACCGCCGCAACCTACGTCTACAACGGCGACGGACTCAGAACTCGGAAAGTCGTCGGAACAACCACAACGAACTACGTCTGGGATACCACAGGAAGTGTGCCCAACATGCTCACAGACGGCACCCTCGACTACGTCTACGGCCCAACCGGCACCGCCATCGAACAATACGCACCCGGCGGAACATCACCAGCCTTCTACTTCAACGACGCCCACGGCTCAACAACCGCCCTCACCGGAAGCGCCGGTACAGTCGTAGCAACCTACAGTTATAACCCAGAAGGCAAGACCACCGCGCACGCCGGCACAGTCACAACCCCCCTTCAATTCGGAGGCGAATACTCTGACGCTGAGACGGGATTCACCTACCTAAGGGCCCGGTATTACGATCCAGCAACTGCACTTTTCATTTCAATGGATGCCCTCGTCGCGACTACTCTGAACGCTTATATATTTGCGGCAAACAATTTTCTAAATCGAATGGATCCCAGAGGGCTTTGGGACACTTGGGACACTGTCGCCGCGATAGGTATCGGATTGGGGTTATTCGCATTCGCTCTTACCGGGGTCGGCGCGGTCGTAGAAATAAGCGCCGGGCTAGCAGCGGTCGGGGTAGCCGCCGGAGTGGCGGGGACCGGTCTTGACGTATGGGCATGCAGCAACGGGGATAGCTTGGGGTGCGGTGGTGCGGTGTTCAACGGGCTAGCGACTGGTGGGGGCGTGGCGGGGATGGCTATGGAGGGTGCTGGAATGGAGGGTGCAGGAATAGGCATGTCTCGGGCCACCCTGCCCTATGCAGCAACCGGGCTCGGCCTTGATACGATTGCCGCGCAAAAAACGTTGAACGAGGAAGACGAACGTCGGGCCAAAAATGATGCGGCTCATCAACAATGTAGGCTTTCAGATAATGGATAGTTCGAAGACTGAGCAGCGTGTACGAGACTTGTGGCGACCGCTCATCGGTGAAGGGTACTGTTCCCACCTGGCTTCGATACGGGTAGTTTTCGTGAGGAGCCTTCTGCTCGCAATGGCGTTCTTTGTCCTGATGATTGTTGGGGGAATTGCGTTACGGGCAACACCGTTTGGCTGGGTAGCCATAGTCATCTTCGGCGTAAGCGCATATTGTGCATTCTTATTTGGATTCATGCGCCAGGCCAAATTTGGCAAGGAAATCGCAGAAGATCTGAGATTGCTCGGCTATCGAGTCGACCGGGTCGCACCGCTTCGAAACACATATCTTTTTGAAAAGTGGCGAAACCGTAACTCAATCCCTGCCGCGGCGATACGTGAGCTAGGCAACTCGAAGTATCAATCCTGACCTGCCTCAAGCTAGTTCAGCTCTCCAGTCGTCTGTCGGCATGCCCTCATTTCACATTTCGCTGTCGGCCGATGCAGCTTCGAGATCATTGACGTCGGAACCTACGTCGGCCAGCGATGATGGCCCGATCTCCCTTCAGGAAGACCCTCACCCGCACCTGTAACTAGGACGGTGCTTTTGGTCGACGTCGCTGTCGGGCCCTACCTTTGAACTTCCGGTCCTCGAGGGCGGGGCCCACATCGCAGCTTTCCGCTAGATCGTCCTGCTAGCTGACACAGTTACGCGCGGATCTGACTATGGCAGCCTCAGTGGAGACCACCTGGGCAATCTATGCCGAACCCGGGGCTTTGGGACCAACGCTCGGGAAAGTCACGCTAAGCGAGCAGGCCGGAGCATGAGCGGCGGTCGTGACGAAATCGTCTCGTAGTTCTGAGTGTCCTTATGCGGGTTGTGGTCCCCGGCCGATGCTTTGCTTGTTGAGGTGCCCGTAAATGGTGGATCGTGGCGTTTTCAGCAGGTCTGCGATCTGTTGAACGGTGAGGTTACCGGCGTCGTAGAGTTCTTGAGCGTGTGAGGCCTGGGCGGGGGTGAGCTTTGGCCGGCGGCCGCCTTTTCGTCCTCTGGCTCGCGCTGCGGCTAACCCATCCCGTGTATTCGCGATGATCAGTTCTCGTTGAAGCTCTGCAAGAACGGAGAGCATCCCGAACATCGCGCGGCCTTCCGCGGTGCTGGTATCGATACCCTGTTCGAGCACTCGGAGGCCGACGCCGCGTTCGTTTAGCCTCAATCCACCGATCGGCTGAGGCTGGGCGGCGTTTTCTGATTTGAGAGGTTGGAGCGCGTTGGGGCGTTATTGAG
>NZ_JASJXO010000104.1:0-3769 GCF_035018625.1 Subtercola sp. RTI3
CCCCCCCCCCAAAAACACATTCCCCGCCCCCGCGGCCCCCCCCCCCCCCGGCCCCCGCTTCTTCGTGTGTGGGCTACTTGTAGTCGCGAATGAAGTTGGTCATCTCCGTCTCGGCGAAACCGCCGCTCGCGATGTCGGGCAACCGCAGCACGGTCAGGCCCGAGAACTTCTTCACGGGGTCGCGGTCGAAGGCGGTACGAATGTGCGACCACCCCGGTGAGCTGGCGTCGCCGTCGCTGTAGAGACCGCCGTTGAGCGCGTTCTCGCCTTTCAGCTGCACTCCTTCGGCTGCCGCCGCGTCGGCGATCCACCCCACCTGGTCGGCCGCCGCCGAGTAGGCGTGCGCAGAACCATCCCACTCGATGTTCGGCTTCTCGAGCTCGGTGAAGTGCAGCACTACGTGGTGGGTGACGGGGCTGACCCCGTCACCGTGCACATCGGCGTCGTGCACCATGTTCAGAATGGTGTCGTAGCCGTGCCCGGTGGCATCGCTGTTCACGTCGACATTCGTCGAGATGAGCCCGGCTGCCACCTCGGGCGCCCGGCGAATGGGGCTCGACGCCATGGTCTGCCAGTGCACGCCCGGAATCTTGATGCTGAGCGGGGTGTGGGCGAGCGACCCGTCGAACGCCTCGATGGCCTCGTCGAGAATGGTGCGGCCGTGGTTCACGAGCGACTCGTTGTTCCACTGGGTGAGGTCGTGCCCGTAACTCGAATTCAGGTAGGCCCCCGACGTGAAGAAGCGGTCGTGGTCGTCGGGCGGCGAGATGGTCGACAGTGTCAGGCCCGGGATGCCCCAGGCCGACCCTGCACCGGCCACCGAACCGTACTTCGCCAGAACCCACTGCACGAACGACGCGCGTGCCGCGGGGCTGTAGACCTGCAGGATTCCGCGGTTCGGAAAGAAGCCGGGCGTGCCCGCTACACCCGCGTCTTGGGCGTCGTACGAAGGCTCCCGCAATTCACCCGCAGGGCCCGTGCTCACCGCGATCTCAGAGATCTTGGTGCTGAAGCCGGCGCCGAAGTGGTCTTCGAAGGCGTTCATGAAGTTCTTCATGTACTGGTACGACCGAGGGGCGGCCATACCCCAGGGCGCGACGGCCTGCGTGGAGACATTGCCGTACTCGCTCTGGTAGAAGTTGTCGGCCGGCCGGGTGCCGAGAATTCCGCCGTAGTTGACCGGTGCCGTGACGAAGCTGGGCAGGGGGATGGGTGTCGCGCAGTCGCCGGAGTCGCCGACGCCGGTGCCGCACGAGTGGAACGACATGATGGGTACGATGCTCAGCCCAGCGGCCACGATCGCACTGAACGTCTGGTCGTAGTACGCCCAGTCGTAGGTGGTGGGGCTGAGAGCCGCCTTGCCCCACCAGACGTCTTCTTCGATTCCTGTGCCGCCCATCTTCTTGAATTCGTCGAGCTGCCTGACGAAGGCCTGCCACTCGGGGCCCTTCGTCTGCCAGTCGGGAATCTGCAGCCGGGCCATGGCCACGACGGTGGGGGAGTCACCGGGGGAGGCGAGCGCCGCGTTCGGCAGGGTGATGACGCCGGCCGCCAACGCGGCAGTGGCGCCGAGAACGGCGATGCGGCGGCCGAGGCGGCCGATGCGCGGTGATTTGCGGTGCGGGCTGCGTTGGGGGCTGTGCTGCGGGCTGCGCTGCGCGTCAGTGCGCCACTGCCCGGGTGTGGGTATCTTCATTGATCTCTCTCGCTTGCGGATGAATGCATGACCCCCGGGCACGCATCCACCAGCATAGCTGAGAAATTGTCGACTACTCTACTTCGGTCGAGGTCTCACCGTTCGACTCGGCCGCGCGCTTGGTCATGGCTTCGTCGTATTCCTTCCGAACCTCGGTCATATCGAGGCCGCGAACCTGCTCGATGAGGTTCTCGAGCGCGGGCTGGGGAAGGGCGCCGGGCTGCCCGAAGATGGGAATGCCGTCGCGGTACACGACAAGCGTCGGAATCGAGGTGATGCCATAGCTCGCGGCGAGGGCCTGCTGGTCTTCGGTGTCGACTTTGGCGAACGTGATGTCGGCGTTCTTCTCACTCGTCGACTCGAAGACGGGGGCGAACTGCCGGCACGGGCCGCACCAGGCAGCCCAGAAGTCGATGAGAACGATGCCGTCGGCAACGGTCTTGTCATGGTTCTCTTGGGTCAGTGTTTGCGTACTCATGACAGAGCCAACACTCCGGTCGTCGACGTCATTCCCCGGCTGCGCCCGCTCAGAGTCGGGCGGCAGACGGCTTGACGAACGCGGCGCGCATGTGATCACTCGAAAGGTACTCGGCGATGCCGAACAGAATCAGGCTGAAAACGATCTGTTCGGTGACCATCCAGAGCGGGTACAGCCCCGGAATCGCGGCGATGACGAGCGTCACCACCGGAAAGATCTTGCTGAACAGTCGCAGTCGCGAGTATGCCCAGTAGTAGCCGGCTCGTGCCCGCCAGGTGAAGTAGAAGAGGGTGACGGTGATTGCCAGCACGACGAGCCCGCGAAACCACACCGGCCACGGCACGTCGACGTGATTCAGCGTCAAGATGGCTGCAGTCGCCATCGCGGTGAGACCGAGCACGAACTCGGCGCCCAGCAGCCACGTGATGACGGTGAAGGCCTTCTGCGTGCTCGGGTGCGACCGCTGATCGTCGGCGATACGGTAGCCCGCGTTTCGGCCCGCAGCCAGGCGGTCGATGCGCTCGAAGGGGAGCCGGTCGAGAATCATGGCGCCTTTCGTCGTCGGGAGGGGGCCGAACACGATTCTACGCGGCGCGCCGCGGGGTCTCCGCCGCCTGGCGAGACCGCGCTGGCCGCGCCTGCTACCCGCACCCGCGCCCGTACCTGCCACCTGCCACCTGCAGCGCTCGCAGTACCTGCGCCCGCCGGCCGCGGCCACTCCCACCGCGCGCGCCCGCCCCTAGGCTTGCTCCATGAGTTCCGATACTTCTGGCCGGCTCGGGATCGCCGTGGCGCAGTTCGCCCCGAGCAACGACAAGGCCGCCAACCTCACCGCGATTCGCGCGCTCGCCAGCACCGCGGCAGAGCGCGGGGCGCAGCTTGTCGTGTTCCCTGAGTACTCCGCCCATTTCGCCGAACCACTCGGCCCGAGCGCGCTCGCCGCCGCCGAACCGCGGGGCGGAGAGTTCGTGCAGGGTCTCGGGGTGATCGCGGCCGAGTTGGGCATCCACCTGGTTGCCGGAGTCATCGAGTCAAGCGATGCATCCCACTACTTCAATACCCTCGTCGCCCTCGACCCGGCGGGGGTTCTCGTCGCGAGCTACCGCAAGATCCATCTGTATGACGCGTTCGGTGCCCGGGAGAGCGACTGGATGCACGCCGGCACCGTTGCGCCGCCCGAAACCTTCACGCTCGGAGGTTTCACCGTCGGACTGCAGACCTGTTACGACCTCCGTTTTCCTGAGGTCACCCGCTGGCTGGTCGACGCCGGCGTCGACCTCGTGCTCGTACCGTCGGAGTGGGTTCCCGGCCCCACCAAAGAGCGCCACTGGAACACGCTGCTCGCCGCTCGTGCCATCGAGAACACCGTTTTTGTGGCCGCTGCCGACCACACCGCGCCCGGCGGGGTGGGGCTCAGCCAGGTTCTTGACCCGACGGGCGCCGTTCTCTCGGCCATCGGGGCGGCGCCGGATGTTGCCGTGGCCTTCCTCGACCCGGCCCGCCTCGCTGGCATCCGCCGCACCAACCCGGCCCTCGCCCTCCGCCGCTTCTCCGTCACCCCCTGTCTCTTATACACATCTCCGAGCCCACGAGAC
>NZ_JASJXO010000105.1:0-3738 GCF_035018625.1 Subtercola sp. RTI3
CGCCTGGACACGGGCGGCGGGTCGGTGGGAGCGGCGTGGTCGGCGGCTTCGGTAGGCGGGCATGCTCGACGCGGCGGCGGCGGCGGCGGCGTCGGCGCGGGCGTGGTGGGCGCGGGCGGGTGCGCCGCGTAGGAGGCGTGCTACTTCTTGGAGCGGGGCTTCTTGGTGAGGGCGGAGGGCTTGTGCACGGCCTCGCCGCCCGACTTCTCGCTTGTGACGAGGTATTGCGGGTCATCCGGAGTCGCACGTACCTCACGCTTGGCAGCGTGCGTGTCAGCGGTGATCTTCTTCTCGACGGCCCCCGAGGCGGTCGAGCCGTGCGACTGCCAGGTGACCTCGTCGCCCTTTTTGAGTTCGCTCATGGCAGCACGCTACGCCCGGGGCTCCGGATGCACACGGGCTTGATTTTCGACCGAGAAGGGTTGGTGCGGCTGCTGCTCGGTCGGGCGGCTACTGCCCGAGCAGGTCGTGCCGCACGACGATGGCCTCGCGGCCGGGGCCCACACCGATGGCGGAGATGCGTGCACCGCTCATGGCCTCGACGGCCAGAACGTAGGCCTGCGCATTGGCCGGCAGGTCGTCGAACGTGCGTGCGCCGGTGATGTCTTCACTCCAGCCGGGGAATTCTTCGTAGATGGGCACAGCATGGTGGAAGTCACTCTGCGACACCGGCACCTCGTCGACACGAACGCCGTCGACGTCGTAAGCGACACACACCGGAATGGTGGTGAGGCCGGTGAGCACATCGAGTTTCGTGAGCACGAAGTCGGTGACACCGTTGATGCGGGCCGAGTAGCGCGCGATGGGCGCGTCGTACCAGCCGCAGCGGCGCGGGCGGCCGGTGGTGGTGCCGAACTCGAAGCCGTTGGCACGCAGAAACTCGCCCGACTCGTCGAAGAGCTCGGTGGGAAACGGGCCGGCGCCCACGCGGGTGGTGTACGCCTTGACGATTCCGATGACGCGGTCGATGCGATTGGGGGCAACGCCCGAGCCGGTCGAGGCGCCGCCCGAGGTCGCGTTCGACGACGTGACGAACGGGTAGGTGCCGTGGTCGACATCGAGCATGGTGGCCTGGCCGCCCTCGAAGAGCACGGTCTTGCCCTCGTCGAGCGCGCGGTTCAGCACGAGAGAGGTGTCAGCGACCATCGGGCGTAGGCGCTCAGCGTACGACAGCAGATCGTTCACGATCTCGTCGATCACAATCGCGCGGCGGTTGTAGACCTTGACCAGCAGGTGGTTCTTCTGCTCGAGTGCGCCCTCGACCTTCTGGCGCAGGATGTTCTCATCGAACAGGTCTTGAACACGGATGCCGAGACGGTTGATCTTGTCGGCGTACGCCGGCCCGATGCCGCGACCCGTGGTGCCGATCTGACGTTTGCCAAGAAAACGTTCGGTGACCTTGTCGAGTGTGCGGTGGTATGCCGTGATGACGTGCGCGTTTGCACTCACGAGCAACCGCGAGACGTCGACCCCGCGCGAGATGAGCGCCTCGAGTTCGTGAAAGAGCACCTCGATGTCGACAACGACACCGTTCGTGATGACAGGCGTCACATTGGGCGTCAGAATACCCGACGGCAGCAGGTGCAGCGCGTATTTCTGATCGCCGATCACCACGGTGTGCCCGGCGTTGTTGCCGCCGTTGAACTTGACTACGTAGTCGACTCGACTGCCCAGCAGGTCGGTGGCTTTACCTTTACCTTCGTCGCCCCACTGGGCGCCGATCAGAACGATTGCAGGCATGTCAGAGCCCTTCTGTACTCGCTGCCGCACGGTAGTGCGCAGTCTCGATGGTCTGGATGACCGTGGCATCGGCCCCGATCAGAAACTCTGTGAGCCGCGTGACTTCATCGGTCTCGCCGATCTGCTCCGCCGCGCGCCGCAGCGCGTACAGCGCTCGCAGCACCCCGCGGTTGGGCTCGTGCGACCACGGAACGGGCCCCTGGCCGCGCCAGCCGCCCTTGCGCAGCGCGTCGAGCCCGCGGTGATAGCCCACCCGCGCGAAAGCGTACGACGGGATGATCTGGCCCGCCTCGAAGGCCCGGTCGGAGAGCAGCGCCCACACCAGCGACGAGGTGGGGAACCGCTGCACCAGCAGCTCGAGCTCCACCTGCGATGGCGACGAGCCGTCGGGGTGACTCGAGAGCACCTCGATGCTCCCGGGTTCGGGGTTCAGAAGGGTCGGGGGCACGCCAAGGAGGTTTTCGCCGGTCACACTCCATTCTATCCCGGGAGTGCTGGCGGCTCGTCTGACGTGCGTCGACGTGGGGCATCGTGCCTGGTAGCGCGGGTGTCGGCGCCCGTCGAGCTTCGTAACGCGCGAGTCACGCACCCGTCACGCCGCTGTCACGAGTGGGTCACGGGCGCGTCACGGGCGGGTCACGGGTGGTGGTTCACACTGACCACACTCGGGGCATTCTCGAGGGTGAGGGGCACAGCACATGTCGAAAGTCACGACAACATCAGATCGTCGAGTTTCTTCATGGGTACGAGTGGGTAGGCAACGCGGGCGCCATGGCCGGTCGTCGCTCGTCACCGTTGGGCTGTTCTCAACCATTCTGATGTTCGTTGCCTTTGCGGCTCCCACCATCGGCACCGTCGGTGTGTACCCGACCTCGGCGTCAGCAGCCGAAACCTCAGAGCTCGGCCAGTGCAACGGCACCGACAACGACGGAGGGCAGGGGCTGAACTGCGACGTCGTCGTGGCGAACACACTCAACCTCGACACCAATACACAATCGTCGGTGACGACGGTGACCGAATGCCACGGGGCCGCGAACGCAGCCACCACGTGCACCATTGTCACGACTCCCTCCTCGTCGCTCGTGACGAACGTCACGCAGTGCAACGGCTCCGGCAACGGAGGGGGCGCAACGGTCAACTGCTCCGTTTCGATCGTGAATACCATCACCGGTACAACCACCGCGGTACCGGGAACGGTCAACCAGTGCAACGCCTCAGGCCAGGATGGCGGCACCGAACCGACCATCGCGTGTGATCCGCTGGGCAGCACAACCGGCGCCACGGTCACCGAGTGCAACGGTTCCGGCAATGGTGGCGGAGCGACCATCCGCGTGCAGTGCACCGTGAGCGATCTCACGGTGAGCGCGGCCCTGCCCGTGACCATCAACCAGTGCAACGGCTCCGGCAACGGCGGAGGCGGTTTTGTCACCTGCCGTAGCTCGATCACAACGCGTGTGCTGCCGGGCGCAACGACACCGCCGACCGGCACCGGCACTCCGACGGGTACGCCGACCGGCACACCCACCGACACTCCGACCACCCCGCCCACCGGAACTCCCACAGCAACCCCGACGCCCGGCGGTGGCGGAGGCACCGGTGGCGGCACCGGATCCGGCGGCGGAACTGGAACAGGAACAGGCACCGGCACCGGAACGGGAACGGGGGGCGGCACGGGTGGCGGAACCGGGTCTGGCAACGGCACGGGCGGTGGAACCGGCTCGGGCAACGGCACCGGCGGTGGAACCGGCTCGGGCAGCGGCAGCGGCTTCGGCACCGGCAGTGGCACCGGCTCGTCACTGGCCAGCACCGGACTCGAACCAGCCCCCGCTGTGCTCATCGGGCTCGGCGCACTGAGCGCCGGAGCGCTCGGCCTCACCGCGGCAGCTCTGCTGCGCCGCCGCACCGCCGCCTCGAACCGTCGTAGTGAGTAGGTCAGCGCCGCCGGACTGAAAGCGCGTCGCACCCCGAGTATCCCCCAGCATCCCCCTTGCCTGGCCC
>NZ_JASJXO010000106.1:0-3397 GCF_035018625.1 Subtercola sp. RTI3
CTGAACGATGCCAATCACGCACCTAAACAACGGGGCTCAACCGCACCATAGACGGTGCTCATCGAAGCGAATATTCACACACCCCTCGTAGCCACAGACGATAATGGGACTAGACCCCACCTAATGATGGAGGGAAGGCTGCCATGTTCAACACGCAACGCGTTCACGATCTCGCCGAGCAAATCACCGCGATCACAGAAGCGATGACTGTCATCGCGAACGAGCAACGCGATGGGATTATAGAAAACGAGCACGACCAACTCGCCAGGATGAACACCCTCCTCACCAGCGTGATGGCAACCCAAACCCAGCTCGTCAAACTGATCGGGACCCTCACCGGAACCTTCATCGAGTACCTCCTCGACGAAGAACAACAACACCAACTCGGTCTCACCGAATAGGCCAGCCCTCAGTGGTCAGCAAAAGTCAGGCCGACAGTTTCACCGTAGGGGCGCAATTCTCGCCGGCGTCGCACGTAACGTCACATCAAGCTCAGGATGATCACGACACCAGCCGGCGCCTGAACTGTGCCCACGACCCTCACGCGCGCCTCCAGACCGAAGACGACGGGCGCGCCGTTCCGTCGCTGCCACAGACGATCCGCCGATCGGTCGGTTGCATTTATGCACGTTTTCACATAATTGAATGGTGAGGGCTCAAACTCACGACGGCGAAGACGGCCTTCAATCAAGCCATCCCTTGGCCCTCAATCTACTTGGCGTAGCCATGACTTATTTCGGTGGCCGTTTAGATTGACGTTGGATGAGCGCGAGTGTAACGAAAGTGCCAGCGAGCACAGGGACGCCCAGAGCGAAAGCCAGCCAAGGTCCTTGCTGGATGAGTGCTGCGGCGCCCAGAGCGAGCACGAAGACGATTAGCGGGCGGATGGCAGGGCCGACGGGCTCCCTGCGCCGCGCGCTCACCCGTCAACTCTCTGTGCGCGGTTCTCACCGAGCTGCGCTGCTTGCACGGTGGACAGGGACGTGGTCTGGTTCACTTCGTGCGCTCCGGTGCCCCGAGAGGTGCGGACCCGATTTTATCAAGCGCTGTCTCATCGCTAGGGGTGTGGTGATCGTCGGGCTGGGTGACGGTGGCTGGTTCCTGTCCTGGCCGGTAAGCGCTTTCCGGGTAGGGCAGGTTTCGCCGCAGTTGCACGATCAGAAGGACGACGCCGGCTATGGCGAGCAGGAGCGCGGCGATGACGTTGGCTTTGAGGCCCAGGAACGTGAACTCTGTCGGGTCCAGACGCAACCATTCGAAAAACGCCCGCCCGGAGCCGTACCAGATGAAGTACAGGGCAAGAACTTCCCCGGAGTGCAACCGCAGTCGGCGCTCGATGTAGATGATCAGGAACGCCCCGCCGATATTCCAGATCATCTCGTACAGAAAGAGGGGATGAAACAGGGTTCCCGCGGGCAGGCCCGGCGGGAAGGCCGCGTTGGTCGATTCGATCTGCAAACCCCACGGCAGTGTTGTCGGGCCGCCGTAGAGTTCGTGGTTGAAGTAGTTACCGAACCGGCCGAACGCCTGAGCGAAAAGCAGCCCCGGGGCGAGGGCGTCAGCGAATGCCCAGAACCGGATCCCTCTGCGTCGGCAGGCGATGAGAGCGCCGAGACCGCCGAAGAGGATCCCGCCAAAGATCGCCAGTCCGCCTTCCCACACGTACAGGGTCTTCCAGAGGTCAGCGCCGGGGAAAAAATAGTCGTTCGGGTGCGTCACCACGTGATAGAAACGGCCCCCGACGATTCCGAACGGGACCGCCCAGAGAGCGATGTCGAGGACGGTGCCCTTTTCGGCGCCGTGCTTCGCGAGGCGACGTTGAGTCAGCCACACCGCGATGATGATACCGACGAGGATGCACATTGCATAGAAGTGAATCGTCAGCGGCCCGATGTTGAAAGAACTGATCGGAGGGCTGGGGATACTGGCGTGAACCATTCAGTCAATCTTCTTCCTGTGCCTACCGACGATGGGGGCGTGTCACCACGTGAGGATAGTAGACGTGCGAGATGAAATGCTGGGTACAACACTGCTCCGCGCGCACCTGAGTGCTGAAGTGCCGGCAGCGAGTGACCTGCACCAACCGATCCCGTTCAGTTTCAGCGAGGAAATCGTTCGAGACCGCCCGCTAAAACACAACCCCAGACCCCACGTGGGTTTCGCCTCAAACGCATCAATCTCCCTGACGAGACGTTCAACGAACTGTGGGGCGTGAACATCATCACGGTCGGGATCAAACTCGATGAGGACATCACGCGTGAAGACATAAAGGACGAATTTGCTCAGATCCGCTGCCATCGCCCCAGCCCACCGCCTCGTCAGGCCGGCAGTGTTTTCCTTTAGTCTCCAAAGATGAAGACAATCGGATTGCTCGGCGGGATGAGCTGGGAAAGCTCCGCCCTGTACTACCAACTGATCAACGAAGGTGTTCGTGATCAGCTCGGCGGCCTACACTCCGCGAAAATCATTCTGGCCTCGGTCGACTTCGCCGAGATCGAACATCTCCAATCCACCAACGACTGGGATGCCGCCGGCCAGCTACTGGCCGAGCAGTCCCGCCGCCTGGAAGCGGCCGGAGCTGACTTCATCGTTCTCTGCACCAACACCATGCATAAAGTCGCACCCAGCATACAGAGCGCGGTTGCCATCCCGCTTCTGCATATAGCGGACACCACAGCTGCTGCCGTCACGGACTCCGGGATGACCACGGTCGGGTTACTCGGAACCTCGTTCACCATGGAACAAGGCTTTTACAAAGACCGTATCTCCACCCACGGGCTGACCGTGCTCGTGCCCGACGCCGCCCAGCGGCAGATCATCCACCGGATCATTTATGAAGAACTCGTGCTCGGGATAGTGAGTGACGCGTCCCGCACACAATACGTATCGGTCATCGCCGCCCTCCATCACAGAGGCGCCGAGGGCATCATTCTCGGCTGCACCGAAATCGAGTTACTCATCAGCGAACACGACAGTCCCATCCCCACCTTCCCGACCACACGACTCCATGCCCGAGCCGCTATGGGTCTGTAACGCTAACGGTGTTTTCGGCGGTTTTCATTAGTAGGTTTCCGGGGCCAGCCAGCGGTCCGCGGTCAAGTCCTTTTTCGTGGTGTATCTGAATCGGTGTGATCTTTCGTTGGGTTAGGCGCTGAGTGCGAGGTCGGTGGTCACCTCCTGGTCTGGTTTGGTGCCTGCGGCTTGGCTTTTGGCGAGGGCTTCGAGGCCGAGGTAGCGGCGCGATTCGGCCCATTCGTCGTGTTGCTCGGCGAGGACGGCGCCGACGAGGCGGATGATGCTGTCGCGGTCGGGGAAGATGACGACGACGTCGGTGCGGCGTTTGATCTCCTTGTTCACCCGTTCCATTAACCGGCTCTCGTGCTCAGGTCAAGCCGTT
>NZ_JASJXO010000107.1:0-3227 GCF_035018625.1 Subtercola sp. RTI3
CGACGACGTCGGTGCGGCGTTTGATCTCCTTGTTCACCCGTTCCATTAACCGGCTCTCGTGCTCAGGTCAAGCCGTTTGAGTGCTTCGGGTCATCGCCGGAGTCTGTGGAGGTGGTCGGTGAGGGCCGCTGCTGTTGTTGCGTGTCGGGCTGTTTCGCTGTCCCAGCCGCGTTGCTCTGCGTCGGTTTTGAGGGGCTGGATGTCGTCGAGTTGGTCAGAGATCGCTGCGGCGAATTCGGGGCCGGTGGTGAAGTTGGCGCAGTTCTCGCAAATGTTGGCATATGAACAGGCCCCGGCGGTTTCGTGTCGGGAGCAGTATCCGTGGGCGACACGAGTTTTGATCATCTCGCTGTTGAGCCAGTTCACTTTGTCGGGGACGATGGGGCGTCCGACCGGGGTGAGGGTGAGTTGTCGGCGCATTTTGCCGACCGCGTCGTCGTAAGCGATCCGTAGGGCGGGCGAGGCGAGGGTGGCGTAGCGGATTGTCATTTGGGCGGTCGCGTGCCCGAGTAGCGCCATCAGTGCTTGCAGGCTCATCCCGGCGTTGGCGAGCTCGGTGGCCCAGGTGTGGCGGAGTTGGTGCGGTGTCACGATCAGGGGTTTCCCGTCAGCGGCGCGCAGTTGCGCGTGTACGCTGGCGGTGATGAGGCCGTTGCGGATCCGGGTTGGGCCTAACCGTCGGCCGTGGCTGGTGAAGAGGAAGTCGGTGGCAGTGCCGGTCCGGGGGTGGGGCAGCGCTCGTGAGGGGCCGCGGTGCCTAGCCCATTGGTCGAGGGCGGTCAGGGCGGTCAGGGCGGTCGCGTCCAGCGGAACCATCCGCTCGGTGGCGAGTTTTCCGAGGGGGACTTTCAGCCAGGAGCCGGTAGGGCCGTAGTCGTAAACGCTTCCCAATTCCAGGTCGAGGAGTTCGCCGATGCGTAGCCCGGTGTGGCGCAGTACTGTCACTGCGGTGCGGGCGAATGTGTCGTCGAGGGTATCGATGGCTGTCATCAACGCCGCGTCGATGTCGGGGGTAAGGGCTCGCGGCAGAGGGTGATCGAGCTTCGGGATGTCCGCCCGGAATATCAGCCGGCGTGTGGGGGCGTCTTTCCATTCCCAGTCGGTGATGTCGTCGAACAGGTTCCGAAGGGTCAGTACCGCCGCTTGCGCGACAGCGATCGAGATGGTCCGGCCGGCACCAGCAGCGGCCCGGCGTCCGCGCCAGGATCGGTGGCGGTTCCAGAGCAAGTAGCCCTCGATGTGGTGGCGTCGAAGGTGACGGAGGTGGCGTATCTTCGGGGCTTGGGCGTTGAGGTACTCAGCGAACGGTAGGAGGTCGTTGATCAGACAATCCACCGTGCTCGGGCGAGCCACAGCGGATCGGACAGTGACGTATCGCAGGAACGTTTTTCGAAGCGACGGCGCCATCGGCACCGCCGCGAAGCGTTCCTCCCAGCTCGACGCGGTGGGCCGTCGCCGAGGCGGGGTGTCGATCACTTTCGTGTCGAAGAGAAGAGCTTTGAGTCCCGCGACCCGCGCGCGGTAGGCGCGGAGCATCGACGGTGTCAACGTCGTTGTAGCGATGAGGCCTGTTTCGAACGTGTCGACGACGTCAGTGGTCAGCTGCGCTGTTGTTCCTCCCGTCCACGCGAGGATCACAGCCAATCCTCCACCAAGGAGAGTTTGAATCCAGTTCGGTGTCCAACCGAGCCTGGCCCCGGCTGCGCGCATCCGGGTGAAACCGTCCGGGTCACGGTGTTCGATCGCGTTGGCTAAACCGGTGAGTTTCTTCGCTCCGGCGAATTCCAAATCCAACCGCAGCCCATCATGTTCGACGGCGTAGACGATCACCGGCCACGCGCCGGTGCGATCCAATTCCTCGCAACGTGTAAACGCTGGCCGGCCCATCCATTCGACCAGGTCCGGATGCTCGCTAAGGAACGCGTCGGCGATTCGTACCCGGTTCCGAATCGCCCTCGGACCGAGCTCAAGCGCCGACAGATGGTGATGGTATCTCTGATGCAACGACATGGTCGGTGCGAGAGGAGTCATGGTCGTCATCGGGCGCTAGCGGCAAGGGTCGCGCGGGCGGCACCGTATTCGGCAGCGAGGTGTTCGATGCTCAGATGCACGTAACGTGCGGTGGTGTCCGGGGATACGTGACCCATCAGTTCCCGGAGCGCCAATAGATCGATGCCGGCTGAGGCCAGTTCCGTGCCATACGTATGCCGCAGACGGTGCGGGCGGACCCTGGTCGCACCCGACGCTTCCCGGTGTCGGCGGAATACCCCGCGCAACCCCGCTTCCGTCAACGGTTGACCCGTTGTTGGCCCTCTGAGCACCAGGAAACATCCCGATGCTGTCACCCCGGTCGGGCGCTCGTAGCGGAGGTACGCGGCAACCTCGGTGAAGAAGGCGCCATCGACGGGGATGTACCTTTCCTTCGAGCCCTTGCCGATCACGCGCAGCCGGCGGCGTCCGAGGTCGACGTCGGATAGCTGTAGCCCACGCACTTCAGCAGCCCGCAAACCGCCCAGCAGCATCGCCAACACGATCGCACGATCACGGTACGTGTCCAGAGAACCAAGGAAACGGTCGACATCGCTCACGGGCAGTGATTCCGGCAGCATCTGGGGTTGGCGCACCAGCCGTCCTCCGCCGCGTGAGCGCCCAGCGCCCAGATGCCCCAACAGGCCACGGGTCAAAGCGCCCGGGCTGCCTTGCCGCCGCGGGGACGGGACAGGATTACCAGGGCAGTCGCCGGCCATGACTAAGTATTCAAACAACGACCTCACCGCAGCGACCCGCCGATTAGCAGTCGAGGCCGCAGCCGTGCGCACTGCACCAGGAATCCGCGCCACACGGTCAGGCGTGCCGTGTGAACGAGCGCCTTGCCAGTCGATCCAATCGAACACCATCATCGGGGTGACCTCGGCGAGCGTGCTGCCATTGATTAGCAGAAACCGGGCGAAGTTGACGATATCGAACGCGTAAGAGCGAACCGTGCTCGGGCTGAACGCACGAGTATTGAGATGACCCAGAAAAGCATTCGCCGAAGCGGTATCGCCCCAGTCGCCCACGATACGGAACGCGCCCTCGAGCTTCTTTGCTGAAACAGTCATAGCCTGGACTCCTTCGTCGGCCGGTGTGTAAAAGCCTCCACCCCGATCGCCACGGAATCGTCGTCATCGGAAGCATCAGACCGAACGTGTCGTCCGAGAACCGGTTAACAGATATCGGGTTCGTTG
>NZ_JASJXO010000108.1:0-3192 GCF_035018625.1 Subtercola sp. RTI3
GGGGGGGGGGGGGGGGGGGGGGGGGGGGGCGCCGGGGCGGGGTCAGTCTTCGAGCAGGCCGTGCACGGTGGCCTCGTCGATGATGAGGTCGGTGATGAGGTGAGCGGCGAGTGCCCCGCGGAGGGCCGGCAGGCGCGACCGGCCCGAGACGACGCAGACGCGGCGCGAAACGCGGGCGAGCTGGTCGAGGGGTGGCCCGCTCGAGCGCAGGTTCATCGGCACGTCGGCGCTCGAGCCGTCGGCCCGGTAGAACACGGTCGCCACGTCGCCGACCACGTTCGAGGCGCTGAGGCTCGCGAAGTCCTGCTCGTCGAGATAGCCGCTGGTGTAGACGTGGCCGGGCACGTCAGACAGCGGGGTTCCGAGGCCGAAGAGTGCAACATCCATTCGCTTCTGAATGTCGAGCACGCGCCGAATGCTGCGCTCACGCCAGAGCACCTGCTTCGTGGCCGGGTCGTCGAAGAACGCCGGCACGGGAAACTGCTGCACGTAGGCGCCGTACGCATTTCCGAACCGGCTCATGATCTCGCTCGCGTAGACGATGCCTGTCGTTCGGGTGTTCGCGGCACCGTTCAGCTGCACGATCTGCGAGTTGTGCGTGACCTTGGGTTGCAAGTGACGCCCCACCGCGCTGATCGTGCTGCCCCAGGCGATGCCCATGGTCATATTCGAATCGAAGAACGGGTTCAGGATGCGTGCGGCCGACATGGCCACCCGCTCCAGTCGGTCGACTTCATTCGCCGAATCGGGCACCGGCACGACGTGCAGAGTGACGTGGTATTTCTCCTGCACGCGCTGCAGTGCATTCGAGATTCGTTCGGCCGGCGTCTTCACCTGGATCTCAACGAGACCCGCCTCGCGGGCGTAGCTGATGAGCCGCGACACCGACGAACGGGAGGTGTGCAGCTCGGCCGCGATCGCCTCCATCGTGAGGTCTTGCATGTAGTAGAGGTGCGCCGCACGCAGCGCGTCACGCACGCGCTCGCTCGATGTCGGATGCTCTGCAATGAGTGCCTTCACCGGGCACCTCCCTCTGTCTCCCGCACCGACGATGGCACCGCCGTGCACGTATGTGCAAGTAGCTTGACCATTCGTGTGCCAGTTCTCATTATGTATTGAGTCACACAGATTGCACGGGTGCAACCTCAGACATACACGAAGGCGAGTAAACAGTGACCGACATCAACACTGAAACGTCGAACACGGCCGCAGTACGCAGCGACGTTCAGGCAATTCTCGATCGCCCCACGGCCCAGGTTCTGGTCATCGGCGGCGGCATCAACGGCGTGGGTACGTTCCGCGACCTCGCACTGCAGGGCGTCGACGTGATCCTCGTCGAGCGCAGTGACTTCATCTCCGGCGCGTCTGCCGCGTCGAGCCACATGATCCACGGTGGTGTTCGGTACCTCGAGAACGGCGAGTTCCGGCTCGTTCGCGAATCGGTGCAGGAACGCAACCGGTTGCTCCGCCTGGCGCCGCACTACGTGAAGCCGCTGCCCACGACCATCCCGATCTTCTCGACCTTCTCCGGCATCCTCTCGGCCCCCCTCCGTCTACTGACGCACAAGCAGGCCGGCAAGCCGAAAGAGCGTGGAGCACTGCTCATCAAGCTCGGCCTCACCGGCTACGACTCGTTCTCGCGTGACGGGGGCACTGTTCCCCGCCACGAGTTCAAGGGCCACAAGAAGTCGATGGCCAAGTTTCCCAAGCTCCGTGACTCGGTCAAGTACACCGCGCGCTACTACGACGCAGCCGTCGAGAACCCCGAACGCCTCGCGCTCGACATCGTCGGCGACGGCCGCGTGGCCGGCTCAGGCGGCAAAGCCCGCAGCGTGAACTACGTCGAAGCGATCGGCTCCAGCGCAGAGGGCGTGGTTCTGCGCGACACCGTGAGCGGCACCGAGTTCACCGTGAAGGCCGATGTCATCGTCAACACCTCCGGGCCCTGGACCGACCTCACCAACATCGCCCTCGGCAAGAGCACCAGCTTCATGGGTGGCACCAAGGGTTCGCACATCGTGCTGAACAACCAGGAACTGCACGACGCCTGCGCTGGCGGCGAGATCTTCTTCGAGAACAACGACGGTCGTATTGTGCTGATCTACCCGCTCAACGGCCGCGTGCTGGTGGGCACCACCGACATCGAAGCCGACCCGAGCGAGCCGAGCGTCACCACCGAAGAGGAGGTCGACTACTTCTTCGAACTCGTCTCGCACGTTTTCCCAACGATCGCGGTCGATCGTTCTCAGATCGTCTACCGGTACTCGGGCATCCGGCCGCTGCCGAAGCACGACGACACCGCACCCGGATTCGTTTCGCGTGACTACCGCATCGAGCAGACCGTCTTCGCGGGCGACAAGAAAACGCCCGTGCTGAGCCTGGTGGGTGGCAAGTGGACGACGTGGCGCGCCCTCGCCGAGCACCTCACCAACGAGACACTCGGCCTGCTCGGCACCACCCGTACGACGAGTACGGAGAACCTGCAGATCGGCGGCGGCGTGGGGTTCCCCACCACGACGTCGGCCACCGAGGCCTGGGTCGCCGAACACTCCGGCGCGCTCTCTAAGGCCCGCACGGCGCAGCTGCTGAAGCGCTACGGAACCAAGGCGGCTGAGGTCATTGCCTACATCGCTGAGCACTCCGACGATGCCGCGCTGGTGTCGCTGCCCGAGTACAGCACCGCAGAGATCGACTTTCTGGTGAACACCGAGTACGTGGTGCACCTCACCGACGTCGTCCTGCGACGCACGATCGTTGCCTTCACTGGCGGCCTCACGCAGCCCGTGTTCGACGAACTCGCTGGTCTCATCGGCTCGCACCTCTCGTGGTCGGCCGAACAGCTGGCCGCCGAGAAGACACTCGCCGTGGAGACGCTCGATTTCTTCCACGGATTGGTACTCGAGGCAGGTACCGCCGGCGGCGGCATACCTGAGGCGGCACAGCAGGAGAGTTTCACTCCCGCCAAATAATGCACGAATGTGCACCCAAACGCCTTGTTGACGAAGCGCGTGCGGCGCTAGGTTTCATTCTGGTTCCGCACGCGCAGTCGTGCTTCAAGGTTTCCAAATAACCGCGGCATAGGTGCCGCAAAAGGAAGGTCAACGTGGACGGTTTAGGTCTTGATTTCGTTTCGGAGCTGGTAGGCACAGCTCTGCTGGTACTCCTGGGAACAGGAGTCGTCGCAAACGTCGC
>NZ_JASJXO010000109.1:0-2917 GCF_035018625.1 Subtercola sp. RTI3
GTGTTGATGAAGTTATCGGCTTATTAGTACAGGTCAGCTCCACACCTCGTTAGTTGGTGCTTCCACATCCTGCCTATCAACCCAGTAGTCTCCTGGGAGCCTCTCACCACCGAAGTGGTATGGAAATCTCATCTCGAAGCCGGCTTCCCGCTTAGATGCTTTCAGCGGTTATCCGTTCCGAACGTAGCTAATCAGCGGTGCACTTGGCAGTACAACTGACACACCAGAGGTTCGTCCATCCCGGTCCTCTCGTACTAGGGATAGCTCTCCTCAAATTTCCTGCGCGCGCAGAGGATAGGGACCGAACTGTCTCACGACGTTCTAAACCCAGCTCGCGTACCGCTTTAATGGGCGAACAGCCCAACCCTTGGGACCTACTCCAGCCCCAGGATGCGACGAGCCGACATCGAGGTGCCAAACCATGCCGTCGATATGGACTCTTGGGCAAGATCAGCCTGTTATCCCCGAGGTACCTTTTATCCGTTGAGCGACAGCGCTTCCACAAGCCACTGCCGGATCACTAGTCCCGACTTTCGTCCCTGCTCGACTTGTCAGTCTCACAGTCAAGCTCCCTTGTGCACTTACACTCGCCACCTGATTGCCAACCAGGTTGAGGGAACCTTTGGGCGCCTCCGTTACTCTTTAGGAGGCAACCGCCCCAGTTAAACTACCCACCATGCACTGTCCCAGAACCGGATTACGGTTCGTAGTTAGATATCCAGAGTGACCAGAGTGGTATTTCAACAATGACTCCACCAGCACTAGCGTGCCCGCTTCACAGTCTCCCACCTATCCTACACAAGCCACACCGAACACCAATACAAAGCTATAGTAAAGGTCACGGGGTCTTTCCGTCCTTCTGCGCGTAACGAGCATCTTTACTCGTAGTGCAATTTCGCCGAGTTCGCGGTTGAGACAGCTGGGAAGTCGTTACGCCATTCGTGCAGGTCGGAACTTACCCGACAAGGAATTTCGCTACCTTAGGATGGTTATAGTTACCACCGCCGTTTACTGGGGCTTAAATTCTGGGCTTCGCCTTGCGGCTAACTCTTCCTCTTAACCTTCCAGCACCGGGCAGGCGTCAGTCCGTATACATCGTCTTGCGACTTGGCACGGACCTGTGTTTTTAGTAAACAGTCGCTTCCCACTGGTCTCTGCGGCCCTGCACCGCTCCCGGAGTAAATCCGTTCACAGCTCGGGCCCCCCTTCTCCCGAAGTTACGGGGGCATTTTGCCGAGTTCCTTAACCACGATTCTCTCGATCTCCTTAGTATTCTCTACCTGATCACCTGAGTCGGTTTGGGGTACGGGCACATGGAACCTCGCGCCGATGCTTTTCTTGGCAGCAGACGATCACTGATTTCCCCAACAAAGGGTACCCATCGAGTCTCAGCCTTCAATGAGGGGCGGATTTGCCTACCCCTCGGCCTACATTCTTAGACCGGGACAACCATCGCCCGGCTCAGCTACGTTCCTGCGTCACACCTGTTAATACGCTAACCGCACCACCATAGGGTCACGTGCTAGGCCAACCCCCTCGCCCCGAAGGGTCCGGTAAGAAGGATTCAGACGTTTAGCATCAGTGGATTAGCTTGGACGGTTCTTCTGCGGTACGGGAATATCGACCCGTTGTCCATCGACTACGCCTGTCGGCCTCGCCTTAGGTCCCGACTTACCCAGGGCGGATTAGCCTGGCCCTGGAAACCTTGATCTTTCGGAGGACGGGTTTCTCACCCGTCTTTCGCTACTCATGCCTGCATTCTCACTCGTGTGGCCTCCACGGCTGGTTTACACCGCCGCTTCACTGGCCACACGACGCTCTCCTACCCATCCATACGGCTGGACCACGAAGGCCTGCCAAAAATATAAATGCCACAACTTCGGTGGCGTGCTTGAGCCCCGTTACATTGTCGGCGCGGAATCACTTGACCAGTGAGCTATTACGCACTCTTTCAAGGGTGGCTGCTTCTAAGCCAACCTCCTGGTTGTCTATGCAACTCCACATCCTTTCCCACTTAGCACGCGCTTAGGGACCTTAGATGGTGGTCTGGGTTGTTTCCCTCTCGACGATGAAGCTTATCCCCCACCGTCTCACTGCTGCGCTCTCACTTACCGGCATTCGGAGTTTGGCTAACGTCAGTAACCTTTTAGGGCCCATCGGCTATCCAGTAGCTCTACCTCCGGCAAGAAACACGCAACGCTGCACCTAAATGCATTTCGGAGAGAACCAGCTATCACGAAGTTTGATTGGCCTTTCACCCCTATCCACAGCTCATCCCCTCCATTTTCAACTGAAGTGGGTTCGGTCCTCCACGACGTCTTACCGTCGCTTCAACCTGGCCATGGATAGATCACTTCGCTTCGGGTCTAGAACCAGCGACTCAAACGCTCTATTCGAACTCGCTTTCGCTACGCATTCCCCTCACGGGTTAAGCTCGCCACTGATCACTAACTCGCAGGCTCATTCTTCAAAAGGCACGCCGTCACACCAACAAAGGGCGCTCCGACGGCTTGTAAGCAAACGGTTTCAGGTACTATTTCACTCCCCTCCCGGGGTACTTTTCACCTTTCCCTCACGGTACTTGTTCACTATCGGTCATCTGGGAGTATTTAGGCTTATCAGGTGGTCCTGACAGATTCACGCGGGATTTCTCGGGCCCCGCGATACTTGGGATACTCATCAGACCATTACCACATTTCGACTACAGGGCTGGCACCTACTACGGCTGGGCTTTCAATCCCATTCATCTATATGACGCTGTAATCCTCACAGTACGGCAGTAACTGCAGACAAGTCCCACAACCCCGACCATGCAACGCCTGCCGGCTATCACACATGATCGGTTTAGCCTGTTCCGGTTTCGCTCGCCACTACTCACGGAATCACATGTTGTTTTCTCTTCCTGAGGGTACTGAGA
>NZ_JASJXO010000110.1:0-2667 GCF_035018625.1 Subtercola sp. RTI3
CGCCACCGCCACCGCCACCGCCACCGCCACCGCCAGTGCTCGAGCGCGCCGTTCGGCCTATCCGGCATCGCGCCTCAGCCGCCTATGCGGCCTCAGCCGTGTCAGCTGCCGAAGGCGGCGCGACGGATGGCCCGGGCGGGGTGCTCGTCGGGCAAGAATGGTCCGTTGCCGGGAAAGATCTTCTCCCGCAGTGTGCCGGGGGCGTATCCGCTCTGCATCATTCCGCGACGACGCAGCTCGGGGCTGACGTGGTTGACGAAGTCTTCGAAGGTACCGGGCGAGACGACGTACTGCACGTTCATGCCGTCGACACCGGCATCCTGCCATTTTTCGAGGTGGTCAGCGATCTGCTCGGGCGTTCCCACCACGCGCAGGTTGCCGTACCAACGCACCAACTCTCCGATCGTGTACGAAGGGTTCGGCGACATGGCAATGAGGTCGGCCACGATTCCGGTCTGGCCTTCGGGCCGCTTCCCGATCTCGAAGATGGGCTCTTTCGGGTCGAGCTGGCTGAAGTCGTAGTTCAGAAAGACGCTCTGCTTGGCGAGGTTCGCCTCGATGCTCTGAAAGTCGGTGATCTGTTCGTGCATACGCTTGGCTTCAGCCTCAGTCGAGCCGACGACGAAACCGAGGATGCCGAAGAGCTTCACGTTGTGCGGGCTGCGTCCGTGCCGAATGGCGGCGGCACGAACATCCGAAACCACCGGCCCGGCCTCCTCGGGAGTCAGCGCATTGATGAAAAGACCTTCGGCGTTGCGCCCGGCGTAGTCACGCCCGCGCGGCGACACCCCGGCCTGCATGAGAAACGGGGTGCGCTGCGGCGATGGCTCGCTGAGGTGCGGCCCCACCACGTCGTAGAACGGCCCAACGTGGTTGATTTCGTGAATCTTCGAGGGCTCGTTGTACTGACGCAGCGCCTTGTTGCGAACGACCGCGTCGTCTTCCCAACTCGCCTCCCACAGCTTGTAGACGACGTCGATGTAATCGTCGGCCCGGGCGTACCGGTCGCCGTGGTCGGGTAGGCCGCCAAACCCCAGGTTGCGGCCCGCTCCGGGGAGAAAGGTGGTGACGATGTTCCACGAGATGCGGCCCTTGGTGAGGTGGTCGAGCGTCGACATCTTGCGGGCGAATGAGTACGGCGGCTCTTGCAGAATGTTCTGCGTGAGCACGAACCCCAGGTTCTTCGTGGCATATGCCAGTGCCGGAATCAGCTCGCCTGGGTCGTTGATCGGAAACTGCATGCCGCTGAATACCGACGCCTCGCGCGAGGAGCCGAATGTGTCGTAGGGTGCGAGCACGTCGGCGAAGAACAGCGTGTCGAAGTTGCCGCGTTCAAGCAGTTGGGCGATGTCGACCCAGTAGTCGAGATCGTTGTACTCGAGCTGGCGACTGCCGGGCCAGGCCCACATGCCCTGATCGTGGTGCGAGGCCGAAAAGATGTTGAACGCGTTGAAGAGCATTCTGGGGCGGTCAGCCATGGGTCACTTGCCTTCTGTCGGTGCTGGTGTCTGAACGGGCACAATACCGAACACGTCTTTGCCTATTTCGCCGGCCAGCACCTCGGTCGAGTAGGCCATGAGTTGCCCGGCCTGCGCGTCTCGAAGGTGCCGCTGAATGGGTGACGACTTCAGGAATCCGGATGCCCCACCCACCCTTCCGCCGAGCTGAGCCACCTCGACAGCGATCTTGTTCGCAAGGTACTTCGACCGAGAGAGGTTGGTGAAGAAAGTGGGCACACCGTTGTCTGCCTGCCAGAAGGTCTGCTTGATGAACGCTCGGGCGGCCTCGAGCCGGCTCTGAACATCCGCAACCTCGAACTGCAGCCATTGCTGGTGACTGAGGGGTGCGCCCATGATCACGCGCGACTGGGCGTGTTTGACGATGGCAGCCAGCGCCGCGTCGGCGACGCCGAGCGAGATCATCGGCAAGCCGGCCGGAATGGCAGCGAAGTCGGTGAATTCGGGGGTGCGGGCACGCTGGTCGGCTCGGAGAACGGTGTTGTTGAACGCGAGTAGCTGGCTGCGGGTGGCACGCAGGCCCAACGTGTCCCAGATGGGAATGATGCTGAGCGTCGGGTCGGCGGTCGGCACGCCGAAGAAAGTGGGGGCGTCGTCGACGAGGGCGTTCACGAAGAGGTAGTCGGCGATCTCGCTGCCCGAGACGAACCGTTTGGCACCGTCGAGCGCCCAGCCGCCCTCGACCGGCAGCGCGGCCTGTTGCGGGTTCAGAAAACGGTTGCCGCTGGTGGGCTCAGAGAGGGCGTTCGAGAACCTCTTGCCGGCCAGAAACTCGTCGGCGTAGAACGAACCGAGGGTGCCTCGGGTGGTCTGGGCGAGGCTGATGCCGGCACCGGTGTGCATGGTCCAGATGGTGGCGGTCGACGGATCGCCCTGGGCGATGGTTCGCACGATCTCGCCGTAGGCCTGGTAGCTCAGCCCGCGGCCACCCACGTCGGCGGGCAGCGCGGCTTCGTCGAGCCCGGCGTCGTGCAGGGCCTCGAGGTTGCCGACAGCGATCTCAGCCTTGTCGTCGTAGTACGCGGCCGTCTCGGCGAAACCGAGCGCGAGTTCGGTCGCCGTGTCGATGAGGTCTTGCTCCCAGGCGGCAACGGCGAACGGGCTGCTGGGCGGGGCCGCGTGGGCGCTGGCGGGGGTGTCGGGGATGGCC
>NZ_JASJXO010000111.1:0-2447 GCF_035018625.1 Subtercola sp. RTI3
CATCACACGGTGGCTTCTTACGTCGACGATGCAACGCTCAAGAACCCGAAACCCCACCACTCACAGGGACGTCACCCGCGGCCATCGCGGCAGATGAGCCAAATCCCGCAAGAACGACTGCCGCCGTGACTACGCCGACCAGTAGAAAGTTGCGCTTCATGTTCATATCTGACTTCCTCTTCGTTTGGCGGGAATCCCCGCAATCACGAAAGTAGAAGTAGATGAATGCTCATCACATCGAACCATCGACACATTGGACTACAACCTTCGTCCCATTGTGTAGACGCCCCCCGATCGGCAAGATTGGGGAAATGTGGAAGCATCAGAGCATGAACCAATCCAAAACGCTGCGCCTGGCGATGTGTTTCCTGGCCGTATCGGGCGCAACGCTGGGCCTCGCCGGATGCACCTCGGGCCAAACAACTACGACAACCGCATCATCGGTATCGGCCCCTACGAGCTCCCCGGCTTCGTCATCAGGCCAAACCCCTCCGAGTTCGAGCGATTCCCCGGTTCCGTCATCGGGCGCGGCATCGACGGCACTTTTTCTACCATCCGATTCCGGGCCGCGAGTAGGGGCCAACGGCACCGTAGCGCTGAATACTGGCGGCACTCCCGCTTCCTACACGGTCGCTACCGGGGACGCCGTATCGGTAATCGCAGATCGATTCGGCATCTTCATCTACGGACTCGCAAGACCTGACGGGACGCGAATTTTTTCGGACACCCCGGACATTCAAGCGGGCGAAATCTTGAGTTTCAAAACCTGGGACCCCGCCTGCAGAAGTGTGCCGGACTCGACCGATTGCGGGGAGTGACCAGTACTGGAACCGCGGTTGGCGGTAAGAAGTTCGTGTGGGTTCTGCGGTTGTCGGGTGCGGGTTGATTTTCTGAATGATGAGCAGGTGGCCGCGTGCGGACGTTTCGTGGGGCCGAGCAGGCCAGGCTGGGGCGTTCGAGCTGGCTCATCGGATCACCTTTCGCAATGCTTCGGTGTAGGCCTCGCGGATCGCGTTTCCCTTGCGGTACAGGGCCACATCCGCCGCCCGCGCGAACTGAGTTAAGTCACCACCGATGCCGAGGACGTTTACGTTCCCTCACTGCTCAGAACCCTGGACGCTGGGTTCACATCCGATCGGTGGCTGAATTCACGGCTACGACTACAGCTTGCTCACCCAAGACAGGTTGCTTCACGTAGTTGAAGCTCCGAATTCTCTACCGACCCCTAATTGGCTACGCCCGCGCTTCAACCGCGGACCAGAACCCTGACCACCAAATCGACGCCCTCACTCGTGCCGGCGTGGATGCCGAGAACATCTACCTTGACCGAGCCAGCGGCGCCAAAGCGTCACGCCCCGAGCTCGACAAAGCCCTCGCCTCGGCGAACAGGCGCGGCGACCAACTCGTCATCACACGGCTCGACCGGCTCGGCCGCTCCGTCCTGCACCTCGTTACGCTCGGCGCGGCCCTGAACGAACGTGGTGTCGGTCTCCGGGTACTTGAGCAGGGTATCGATACCAGTACAGCGGAAGGCCGCGCGATGTTCGGGATGCTCTCCGTTCTCGCAGAGCTTCAACGAGAACTGATCATCGCGAACACACGGGATGGGTTAGCCGCAGCACGAGCCAGAGGACGAAAAGGCGGCCGCCGGCCAAAGCTCACTCCCGCCCAGGCCGCAGACGCTCAAGAACTCTACGACGCCGGTAACTTCACCGTTCAACAGATTGCGGACCTGCTGAAAACGCCGCGATCCACCATCTACGGACATCTCAACAAAGAAAGCATTGACCGGGGTCCACAACCCGCATAAGCACCCTCGGAATTACAAGACGATCCGTCACGACCGCCGCTCATGCTCCGGCCTGCTCGCTTAGCGTGACTTTCCCGAGCGTTGGTCCTCAAGCCCCTTGTCCGCGTCTTTGCCCGGGAGATGGGCATGGCCGGCCGGGACCAGATCACCACGATCCTTAGCCAGGAAGGCATCAGTATCGCCGGCGGCACGGTCGGTGCGATCCTCAACAGCCGGGGCCTCAGAGCCGTCAGAATGCGGGCGTGGAAGAAGACCACGACGGTGGACCCGAACGCCCGAACGGAGCACATCAGGAACCACATGCTCGACCGTGACGGGGTTCGCGACTTCACCTCCGCAGTCCCCGGAACGAGGTTCTGCGGCGATATCACGTACTTGCGGCCGGGTCAGGCTGGTTGTATCTGGCGACCGTGATCGACTTGTGCACCCGCATGGTCGTGGGCTGGTCGATGGCGAGTCACATGCGGACGAGCCTGATCATCGACGCTCTCACGATGGCCCGCGACCACGGCCACCTCGCCGCAGACGGCGCCATATTCCATTCCGATCGGGGCGCCCAAGGTGAATTCAATCGGTGGAAGCAACACCGTTGCTTGCGGCCAATAGTAGCTCGTTCATCGCTTCGGCTGGGGTCTTG